>JBCCQO010000258.1:0-5260 GCA_039024595.1 Pseudomonadota bacterium
GCAAAGGAAAAGCCTGGAATCACCGAGACTCCTATACAGTCACCCGCTTCGAGAAATGCTTCGCTCTGCGCCACGGTCTCGCCAAGGGGTTCACTGGGCTCGGTAAGCTGCGACACCTGCGGAGTGAGTAGCGGTATTCGAATCGCAGCCTGAACGGGGCGCCAACCACCCAACATGCGGTCTAGGAGCGCGGCTGCGTCTTCGGCGCGCGCCTCCGAATCAATATGAGGATTGGTGCGCTGCGCCACGATGGCGTCGCAAGCAGACATCATCGCTGGCGTTAAGTTTGCGTGAAGATCAAGCGTTGCCACGATGGGCACGCGCTCGCCAACAAGCTTTCTTAAAGCGCTGAAATAGTCGCCATCGAGATCGTGCAGTTCGGTGGTTCGGCCAGCCCCGTGGGCGACAATGTAAACCGCATCGACGGGTAACTCCGCTTCAAGCTTGTCTAACAGAGCCGTTCTAATCGCCAGGTAGTCATCGTGGAATACTGCGCCCGCAGCCTGACCATCGGCAATCAATATCGGCACGGGAGTCCAGTCGCGAAGTTTGCTCATGGCCGGTACAAAACCATGCCCACTCTCCACGCCAAGCCAGTAGTCGATGACCCCAGCGGACAGGATCTCATCCCCCTCCAGATAGGCGTATTCCCGAAACCTTTGAATACTCGCCGGCGGCGCGAAGCTGTTTGATTCGATGCTGATACCAAGGATAGCGACGCGCGACATGGTCTTACTTACCCGACTAGCCGGCAATTGACGACAGCACAAAGGCCACTGCGAGCGGTAGATAAATGCCTAGGATGTAACCAGCAACCCCCAGCAATGCGCCGACCGGTGCGAGCGCTGGGCGATAGGCCGCTGCAGCGACAGGGCCTGACACTGCGCCTCCGATATTGGCCATGCTTCCCACGGCGACAAAAAACGAAGGGAGTCGCAAGTACCGGCAAATCGCGAGCAGAATCACCAGATGAGTCGCTAGAACGACCACGCCCACAACTAAAAACAGCGGCGCTTCGGTTACGGCGCGTAAGTCCGCTTGCGCACCAACGGAGACCAGCAGCAGAAACAGTGCAGCGTAGGCGTATTCGGATGCGCGATGTCTTCGAGCGACTCTGCCTAAGCGGCTACCCGACAGCAAAAGACCGACGCTAACTGAAATTAAGATGGCCCAAGTTGTTGCGGTAATGATCTTGGGATCACCAAGTTCTGGAAGAGCCTCGCCCGCGAGGCGAGAAAGAAACGCGGCCACCAGACCGGCGCCCAGCACAATACAGATAGAGTGAACGCTTGCGACGCTAAACTCCTCGCGCGCCGCTTCCAACTGAGTAGCCACTTTATTCAACGCCGTTAGGTCGGCCCTGAGTACTTTATCGATCGACGTTTGGTAGGTACTCAACGCAATGAGGATTCCCAACCAAGAGTAAGCCACCACCGTGTCGACGACTACGATGGGACCCACATACTCCGCTGGGACATTCAAGCTTTGCTGCATAGCGACCATATTGGCCGAGCCACCAATCCATGACGCGTTTAGCATCGTCAGCGCGCGCCAAACGTCATCTGGAAGCCAACTAGAGAATAGGAAGAGGGAGAGAATGCTGCCCATGCACACACCGAATGCACCTGCTGCCAAGGCGATAAGAGCCGGCATACCTACGGACGCTATGGCTCGCAAATCCGTGCTCACTGTCAATAAGACTAAAGCCATGGGCAGGGCGTACTTAGCCAATGCGGAGTACAGGGAGTGCTCGGCGGGCAGTAAACCCGCAGTGGCAAGTAGCATTGGTACGAAATATAGCCAGACCACCGGCGGGAAGAAGCGAAACAGCGGTGCAAGCCTAGGAAAGGTCGATACCGCATAAACCCCTGTGGTGATGCCGATCAGCGTCACAGCGAGTGTCATAGGGTCTGTAATCATTGTTCAGCAAGCATCTCGTTATCCGTGTGAGGGTGTGAACGCCCTCTTTGCTACGCTGTAGTCAGCGTTAAACCAAGTGACCAGAGCACTACTTTAGAATGAGGAAAGCATTCCACTGATAAAGGCTGACAACCCCCAGCAGAAACAGTAGCGCGGCAGCGCTATAAGCGAGTTTGTGCTTAAGGAACCATCCAGCCGATTCTCTCCATACGGCAGGAAGAAGCACAGCGCTGATCAGTGTAGTTAAGGCGACCGCCCATAATAAATAAGCGAGGAGCACAAAGGTCGAGGATGGGAACGGAGCCATTAAGGAAACCGGTGACTCCGTGTATTCGCTGATCGCCACTGCGAATGCAGCCACTATGCCTAACCAAAGCAGTGATCCAATACGAAGGACCGCCTTCGCCAAGCGCTGCTTCCCTTTTGCGGGCCCCGAGGACGGACGAAAGCGGCTAACAACGGCGGCGATCAATATGCCGATCGCCATAACCACAGAAGCCGTCAGCGGCGCCAGAAGAGTAATTGGACTTTCGTTAAAACGGCGGGGCTCGTAGGCCTGAGACCCACTGGCAGTGACCAGCCATCTCACCTTGCGCTCGTCGTCGAGTTTGAACTGAATCCGGCTTCGATCTTCCAAAGACTCAAAAATATGCTCTTCTACTTCGACGTAACGATGGCTATCGCCTTGGCGAGCTAGCACTAGATACCCTTCGTCGGTACTGGAGACGGTCAAGGCACCTACAAAAGCAGTAAATATACTATCGAAGCGTTCGCTATTCCGGCGTGTCCCTAAGTAGTCTCCGGTGTACAGAGAGGCCCGCTCGTTAAAGTCTAGCGGTGGCTGCGGTAGTGGTCGCTGGTTTGCAGGAAAAAAGTACTCCACAACGCGCCGAGGTATCGCACGAAGCTTTCCACCGCTATCGGTATTTGTGGACACAAAAAACCCAAGGTTTAGTTCCGGTATGAGCGCAAAACCGGACTTAAACTCGTTAATCGACCCACCATGCACCAGCGCATCGTATCCAGAGAAGTCCTCGGTCCAGAAACCGTGTGCGTTCGCTTGACTGTAGGGGCCATTACGGAACAACGGAGAACTCATCCGCTGCCAGCTGTCTGCTTTTAGTATCTGAACCTCTCCGAAGGCACCTTGATTGAGGTGCATTTTCAGATAGCGAGCCATATCGGCGCCGGTAGAGGACATACCCCCTTCCGCGTGCACCGTGTTTCTTGAGACGAAAGGCTCGAGTACATCATGCCAGCCCTGATTCCAATGGTGAGGTCGCGCCTCACGGCGCTGGAGCTCAGCTAACCAGGGCGTCTCACTGTTACCCAAGGTTGTCTTCAGGCGTACATCGGAGCTTTCCATACCTAGGGGCAACAATATGTTGTCCCGCAAATAGTCTGCGTAACTGACGCCGCTGACGCGCGCGATAATTTCTCCCAGCAAGGCAAAACTATAGTTTGAATAGGAAGTTACCGTACCGGGTGTACGCACCTGGATCGCCGCCGTGGCGGCGAGCTGCGATTCGATGTCGGTGCCTTCGCCCGCAGGCGGCGGCCCGTAGTAACCAAAAAACCGGTCTTCGAAACCCGCCGAGTGGGTGATGAGATCAGCGATGGTGATGGCGCCCAGGTGATCATCGATGGCTATCTCGCCTAGATAGGTTCGAATGTCCGCATCGAAGTCAACAAGCCCCCTCTCCCACAGCTGCATGATCGCTGTGGCAGTGAATGTTTTGGTGATCGATGCGATCCGAAATAAATGCTCTGCGGGATCAACAGCGATGTCAGCCTGCGCATCGGCCATACCGTAGCCTTTGAGCATAAGGGTGTCTGTCGGCGTGACCACGGCCACAACCGCCCCCGTGATGCGGTGGTCTTCCATCGCTGTAACGACCAAACCATCGACAAAAGCGCGCAATAGCTCTGGATCGATGATGGCATCGCGCGCTTGAGAATCACTACTCATCGGACTAATCGCAACAGCCTTAGCGACCCCAACGTCAACCTCGCTTAGCGCTGTAGACTGATGCTGTACAGGCTCTTCAGCACCGATGTGCGTAACCAGGATTAAGAAGCAGGACAAAACCAAAGTAATTTTTTTGCCTAGCTGCATTGCTCTAAACTCGCTCTGAGGCTTGCGGATGCCAGCGGTAGATCCCGTGGAAAAAGGATTGACTAAACTTCACGCAGCGTCGCCGCAAAAAAATCCGGGTCGACGTTGCCGCCACTCAACACAATGCCCACTCTTTGATAGCGGGTGTCGAGCTTACCGCTGAGCAAGGCGGCCAGGGCAACTGCACCACCAGGCTCCACCACGAGTTTCAGGACTCGGAACGCGTAGCGCATTGCGTGTTGAACTTCTTCCTCGGAAACCACGAGGCCGCCTTTAAGGCGCGACTCATTGATGGAAAAGGTCAATTCGCCGGGCGTCGGGGCTAGTAACGCATCGCAAATCGACTTCTGCGAAGTATCAGCCGCTTCTCTTTTGCCTGAGACCAGGGAACGAGCGTGATCGTCAAAACCCTCAGGCTCGACGGCAAATAGGTCTGTTCCAGGACTCAACGCCTCCGCAGTTAATGCGCTACCGGCGATCAAGCCTCCGCCACCGCAGCACACCAACAAAGCATCGATGCTCTCGCCCTGGCCCGCGATATCGCGAAAGAATTCATGCGCCATCGTTCCCTGGCCAGCAATCACATCGGCATCGTCGTAGGACGGTACTATCACCCCGCCATCGCGCTCCGCTAGTGCATAGGAAATCTCTTCTCGCGATTCAGTGTAGCGATCGTAGGTAACAACTTCGGCACCGAGATCCTTTGTGTTTTTAAGCTTAATAGCCGGTGCATCCTCAGGCATGACGATTCGCGCACGCACCTTACAAATCGCCGCCGCCGCGGCCACTCCCTGCGCGTGGTTTCCCGACGACCAGGCGATCACACCTGCTTGTCGTTCTTGCGCAGAGAGCTGACTGATCCGGTTGTACGCGCCTCGAAACTTAAAGCTCCCCGCTACCTGTAGCATTTCCGGCTTGATGAACACCGAGCGACCTGCGGTCTGATTCAGGAATCTATTTTCAATCAACGGAGTATGCACAGCGACGCCATTGAGTCGGCCGGCGGCGGACTCAATGTGTTCAAAGGTAGGTTGCGGCATGGAGTTAGGCTTCCTAAGCAAAAGTCGTGCGACTGGTTTTGTCTCTATGTAAAGATTATATCAGCCCTGGGGCGAGCGCGCGCAAACGCCTCAGCGCAGCGCATAAGTACGCCAACATCACTTAACAATCAGCACCGGCTCAAGACCGTGGCTGAGTGCTACAAGATGACGATTTAAAAGGAAC
>JBCCQO010000259.1:0-5249 GCA_039024595.1 Pseudomonadota bacterium
CTGATTCCGTGTACATTCGTCGTGCGTGATGGCGCACACAGAGAATTGTTGTCCTGCGTTCCCCCGCAAACATTGTAGAAAGGTTCCGCGTTGTCGGGCTGTATCCGGTAGAACTGCGTGATCGATAAGTTGCGGACATGACGCCAGTTTCCACCGCGATCCCAGGACTCGTAGATCCCCCCATCACCGCCGATGTAAAGATGCTTAGTATTGTCAGGATCTATCCAAAGCGCGTGATCATCTACGTGCCGGAACTTATTCCCAAGCTTCGTAAAGCTCTTACCACCGTCTTCCGACTTATGAGTAAAGGTGTCCAAAGAGTAAAGGCGATTTGGCTCCAGGGGGTCGACGACGATCTCGTTGTAGTACTGGGCACTCGTTGCCATATGTGACGAACGCTTCTCCCAGCTATTGCCAAAATCTAGCGATCGGTAAACGCCTTTTTCCTCATCGTTTGCCTCGATGATGGCATAGACCACATCGGGCGCCGATGGCGCACCGGCGAGGCCTATACGCCCCATGTCGTCTTGCGGTAAGCCGCTGGTGACTTCTGTCCAGGAACTCCCGCCGTCGGTCGTTTTATGAATTCCACTACCTGGGCCACCGTTGATCAGTACCCAGACGTGGCGTCGGCGCTGGTAGGTACTCGCTACGATATTGTTGAAGTTGCGAGGGTCAACGACAAACTCGTTAACCCCGGTGTGTTCATCAACTTCCAGTATTCGATCCCAGCTCGAGCCACCATCGAGTGTCCGGTAGAGGCCCCGGTCACCGCCCTCGTTCCATAGTGGGCCCTGTGCCGCTACTAAGACGTGATTTGCATCCTCCGGATGAATCCAAATCTGCGAAATATGGCCTGAATCCTTCAACCCCGCATTGACCCAAGTCTTACCACCATCGATGGATTTATAGACTCCGTCTCCGTAGGCGACACTGCGCTGGGAATTGTTTTCGCCGCTGCCGACCCAAACGATTTTTGGGTCAGATGGTGCCAGTTCTACCACGCCGAGAGCGTAGGAAACTTCATCTTCAAAAAGCGCCTGCCAGCTAATCGTGTTGTCGTCAGTCTTAAAGAGGTTTCCAGACGCGGTCGCGACGTAGAACTTATGCTTGTGCTCCGGATGAAAGGCAAAGTCGGAGATTCGACCAGAGGTAATCGCTGGGCCGATGTGCCTGAGGGGAAGCTCCGCCAGCGGATTTTTGTCTTCATCGTTGGCGACGATAGGACTGGATAGAGTCAGCGCTAGCACAGCGGCTTTAAAACGAAAAAATGACTTCATGAAGAAATTCCGGCGACTTTCGCAGAGATTAATCCCTTTAGGTGAACGAGGCTAGCCTCAGCATCAAGTCGTGGTTAACCTCGTGCTGTGGGCAGTTATTTGGATACTTGTGTGGGTAGTAGATTCGATAGAACAAGAGCAGCCAAAAGATGCCAGGGCGAAAAAAAGTGCAAACAATAACGATCACTCTGTTAGCTCACGGAGCGACGCCCAGTGCAAGCTTGAGAAGACCGAGGCGAGAGCGTGCCACCGGGATTGGTGAACTTAGGCCAGCGAGGTAGAGACGGCTACCTCGCCCTTTCGTTTGTAAAGATGCTATCTGCTGCTGATTGACCAGATAGCTGCGATGCACTCGAATAAAAGATCCATCATCCAGTCGTTCGGTGAACTGTTCGAGAGTGGTGTCGGATAGGATCGTTTCCCGTTGATGGACGCTCTTGCCCTCCAAAGTGAGGTGGATACGTCGGTAGCGACCGAGACCCTCTATAAAAAGCACATGGTGTGTATTCAGAAATCGGGAGGTACCGCTATCACTAAGTACGAACTCAGTGGACTCCTTACTCGGGGGAGCACGCTCTAGAGAAAGCACTTCTTGTCTCAACACCTTTCTAAGGCACTTCTCGATTACTGAGGGGCGAGCCGGTTTGAGTAAGTAATCAATCGCGTGGGTGTCAAAGGCTTCTAGCGCGTACTTATGATGAGCCGTAAGAAATACAAGCTGGTACATCAAGTGTTGGGTTCTTGAAGCAACCTCAAATCCATTGACCTCCGGCATGTCGATATCCAAAAACACGATATCCGGCTTGAACTCGCCTATGGCGTCGATCGCCTGTTTGCCATTGCTAAGCTCTGCAACCAATTTGAGTTCAGGCATCGCTTCGATGACTCGCCGAAGCTGCAAGCGAGCCGCTTCTTCATCGTCGACGATGAGCACCCGCTTTTCCGCAACGCCCGGCTGCATTAGCTAGGACACTTCCTGCCGCTCGGGCAACACTATTATTACGTAGGTCCCTTCGGCGTCTGACTGGAACGCTAGGGAAGCCTTGCCAAAGTAGTGAAGTTCGAGAGTTTCCTTAACGATACGCAGACCTCCGGTCGCAGCCTTGTTCAGTGCGGTCACCGGAGGCCCGTTATCTCTTACCTCAACGGTTAATTTCCCCTCTTCGCGGAACCCAGTAATCTGTAGCTGTGTTGCAGCACTCGATTTCGCGACCACATGCTTAACGACATTCTCCACGATTGGCTGTAGCAGCAATGCAGGCACCCGTTGTGCAAGGCAGGTTGCTTCTACATCGATCTCATACATCAAACGTTCAGGAAAGCGTTTTTTCTGCAACGACAGGTAGAGCCGCACAAGACCAAGCTCCTCCTCTAGCGTGGTGAACTCCCGCTCCGCAGCACGCATGCTATCGCGTAGCAAATCTGAAAGGTCGTAAACTATTTCCTGCGCATTCTCCGGATCACGCCCAATCTCCGATGCAAGGAGGTTGAGCGTATTAAAGAGAAAGTGAGGATTACTCTGCGAACGTAAGACATTGATCTGTGCTTGCCGAAGATTGAGCTGAGCAGCCAAGTAGCGTTCTCGTTGAATGAGCAGGGTTTTCACTACGACATACAAACTCACTTGGAAGAACATGTACGCCGTCGGCAGGATGAGGGGCTCGGGCAATTCGTTCGGGCCAAATTGCAACGGCGCGGCACCAAAAGTTTGATTTATCAGGACAAAAGCGAAGACGTGGAGAGCCCACTGAGGCCAAAATCGCTCCTCGGAAAAAGCAACCGGGAGTAAGTGCTGCACGAGCAAAATCAAGGCGTAAGCGCTTGGAAAACCGATAAATAACCGCTGCGCTACCTGCTTCAATACTCCGCTATCGAGGAAACCAAATTGGTTAAGGATTGCGGACACAACCAGCAAGTTCAGCGTCGGCCACAGCAGTACAAAGAAAACACCCTGATAGAGCGTGCTCCGCAAAGGGCGACGAAGTGAACTGGCGGTTAGACCGGGCTTACTTACCTCGAGATTCATACGTACAAGGATAGACCGATCGGACCGACTTTTGTCCAGCGTCGCGCACCATTCATGCGCTGGTGCGTCGCATTCATACCTTACCGGCTACGCTCTCGAGGCAATGCCAATGAGCGAAGGAAGAACCGTTAACGTCTATCAGAGCGCTTCCTAGGAAGAAGCAAAGGAATTAAGCAGAAGAAGGAAGCAACGTTAAATACTAATCAATAAACACCCGCCAGAAGATCACGAATAAACGGTGAGCGTTTTTGTTGGCAAACTATCGGCGATCGCATCCGGGACGAAAAAATCTCGAACCAGATCCGCAGTCGGATCGACCGCATATTGTGCAAAGTCACTCATGCCCGAATCGCGCAAAACCACCTCGTCGATAAAAAAGTTTCCTGTGCAGGTTGCTGCATCCTGCGTCAGGACCGCATAGGCGGCGTCGGCCATGATGTCTACCGTTCGACTACTTTTGCTCATGGCGTCGCCGCCCAACACGTTTCGAACCGCAGCCGTGTCGATCGCAGTAAGCGGCCAGAGAGAGTTAACGGCGATGCCGTCGGCGGCGAGTTCTTTACTCATACCCAGAGTGCACAAGCTCATGCCCATTTTCGCGATCGTGTACGCGACATGTGGCGCGAACCACTTCGCCTCCATATCCAGTGGCGGGGCAAGATTCATGATGTGTGGATTACTGCCGTTCTTGAGGAAGGGAATACAAACCTTAGAGGTCAAAAATGTGCCGCGAGTGTTAATATCGTTCATCAGGTCGTAGCGCTTCAAATCCGTAGCCAGCGTTGGTGTCGGGCTAATAGCGCTCGCATTGTTGATGCAAACATCGATTCCTCCAAAAGCCTCCGCCGCTTGCTGTACCGCCGCTTGGACCTGCTCTTCAAAACGAATATCGCAAATCAGCGGAAGGGCTTTTCCTCCGGCGGCTTCAATTTCCTCCGCGGCTGTATAGATGGTTCCTGGAAGCTTTGGATGTGGCTCAGTGGTTTTTGCCGCAATCGCTACCTTGGCGCCGTCGCTAGCGGCTCGTTTAGCGATCGCTAGACCGATACCGCGGCTCGCACCGGTTATAAAAATAGTTTTATCTGCTAGGCTCATCGATGAGTCTCCCGCGTCGTCTACGTGAACCACCTACCGCTGCGGTTCCGCGTCGAATGAAAGTGGTATTGAGGCGTTCTACCGAATTAATACATGACGCCCCGCTTGCTCACGGGACTGCCAACCAACCCGTTCAAGCTCTGGAGTAATGTCATCATTCTGCGCATACCCCATGCACAAATAAGCATTCAGCTCCCAACCGTCCGGTACTTCTAGTACGCTCGCAATGACATCCGGATCAACAATCGAAACCCAGCCAATGCCGATACCACGGGCACGGGCTAAGAGCCAAAGGCTCATGATCATGCATGCGCTTGAGTAGTGCAGCATTTCTGGCATCGTCTTTTTGCCCAGTCCGTGACCCTGGGCAGTTGATACGTCGGTGAAGACCGCCATCTGTACTGGTGCATCACGTAAACCCGCGAGCTTCAGACCCGCATACAGCTTTGCCTGATCGCCGGAGTACCCGGCGAGCGCCTGCGCGTTGCACCGCTCAAAGTCTGCGATGACGGCTTCCCGATGCGGTGCACTGTCGACACGGACAAAACGCCAGGGTTGGCTATTGCCAACGGACGGTGCCAGACATGCCCGATCAAGTATTTGATCTAGCAAGGCTTCGTCCAGTGGCTCCGCTTTAAAATGTCTGACATCGCGACGCCAGACAAAGAGGTCATCAAGCTTTTCAAGAAACGGCGCATCAAAATTTGGTGGCGATAGATTCATGGTTAACCAGGATAGTCGAGGTAGTCGTTTTGGATACAGCAGCAAGTCGCCAGTACATCAGCTCTCCGCGTGTGGACAGTGGTTCAGGGTACACTCGGAAACCTGACCTTATCCAACCAGCTGAA
>JBCCQO010000260.1:0-5232 GCA_039024595.1 Pseudomonadota bacterium
CCTACGGGGGCGTGCTCAGTATGATCGCGGTCGCTGAGGAGATCGTTAACGCTCTAACCGACGTCTGATCGACTCAGGCTAACTCACCCAACGGCAAGCCTAGGCCGCATCATGTTTTCGGTATTCATTTGAGCCGGGCACATAGGTGGCAGTATCCACGACCGGCTGCCGGAACAAGCAAACGTCCTGCAGACCGGAGTCGGCGGCTGATTGTGCGACCCTTGCGCCCAGGACTTTGGCATCTTCTTCACCGACTACGCAGCGCAATAGCGAGTACTCGACGTTAAGACCCGCGTTGTGAAACTGGCTTTCATCGGCACCAATCTCATGACGCACATGGCTGACATTGATGCCCGCGATGCCTGCCTCCAGAAAGAGGTCGGTCATCTTTTCTGCGTGCGCTCTCTGAACAATCGCCTGCTGGCATACTTGTCTTTGTTCCACCGGCTGATTGACCCGGTCTAAAAATTCCAAACCAGCGCCTTTACCTTCATCGCCCACAGAAAAAACTTCTTGATCCCGCCAGTGTGTATGGCCATTTAATTGATCGATGGCGTTGATGATTTGCTGCATGTTCGCGGCGTACTGATGTTGGGCGACAATGCTAGGTAAGTTGAACATGCCCTTTTCGACGGGTATCCGATACATGAATCCCCGTCCCGGTAGGTGGACCTGTCCCGCCTTCGCCATCGCCGCGAAAACCGCATCGCCATCGGAGCTGTCGGTGATGACCGTGATGATCTCCTTCAGCGGTTGTTTCGTGATCCGCAACCAACCCAAGCGATCGCGAAGTCCTTTTCCCTCACCAAAGTAAACGATCGGCCCGTGAGACCCCGCCCGAATTGCGGCGCGGGCGATTGCATCCGTCCGATCCGGCTCGACAATGTAAAAAATAACGTCGAGATTTTCCTGGAGGTCATGGGATGCATCCTTAATCCGATCTCGATCGTTCATCGGCCAACGCCGGAAATCTGCGCCCAAATACACGTCATCGCAGGGGGTGCAAAATACTGCGCCGGAGGACTGTAAATGGAGTTTGCCCGCGTTGACGATAACGTTCATCAAGCGATCCACTTCGTTATCTGGCAGCATCAACTGAATCATTGACTTGCCTGGACTTATGCTTGGCAATAGCTGCTTGTACCAAGCTTCGTGAAGAAGCGTGCCGCGCGCATCCCAGACGAAAGCACTCGACTCAGCTTCTTTAGTGATCGCTTCAATGACTGTGGGTGCTTTATTGCGTGGCAGTATGGCGGTGACCGTCGAAAGCGCCTGCTCCAGGATGAACGGGCGTGTATTCAAGTCGCTCATTCAGTTTTGCTCCCTTTAACTCTGGTTGGCTTCGACACCCCGGGTTCCGTAGCCCGGAGTGGTTTGCCGCTCTTCAGCATCTTCTTGCGATTCTCTACGTCGTGTATACAGCCCGACTGATAGGACGGTCAGGATTGGTCCCACAGATGCAAGCGCCAGTATTCCGAAACCATCGCTCACCCCGGGCACGTTTCCACCAATGCCCAGACCCATCGCAAGCACCAAGGGCACGGTGATCGGCCCGGTGGTCACCCCGGCGCTGTCCCAGCCGAAGTTCACGAAGTCGTGGGGCGCTTTCCAGGTTAGGAACAACACCACTAGGTAGGGGGGTACAAGCATCCAGATGAAAGGCAGGTTGTAAGAGATTTTCACAATGCCCGCGGCAATTCCTAGCCCGACTCCAAAGGCTACACTTTGCATTAGCAGACGCTTAGGAAAGGCGCCCACGGTAATGCGCTCTACCGTATCACCAAGCGCGTTGAGGGCGGGCTCTGCCAGCGTTGCGCCGTAGCCGAGAAAGAAGGCGAAGGCGACCGCTACGATTTTTCCCGCGTGCCCCGTGCCGAAGATAGGCCCTTCCACGTAATCCAAGCCCCAGGGCACAATCTTGGCGAAAGTGGCTGGTACGTTACCTCCAAGTTGGCTGCCTAGTGGCGTGAGTCCGAGGGCGATACCTAGGCCGAAGAGCGTCATACCGAGAACGGCAAAGCCAACGCCGATAGTGACGTCTTTGCCGTGGGTGAGTTTCTCGCCGAGAAAAACGCGAAGAACGAGATACAGAAACAAGCACAGCGGCACGATTGCTCTAAGTGCGTCGCTAGTCGCCTGTAAAAACTGGCCCCCAAATGACTTATTCGCATTCCATTGCTGCTCTGCCATGATCTGCAGGCCGGGCTCATTAATCTGCTCGATAATGACTTGCGGTTCATCGAGGACAATTTTCCCATCCTCTACCGTTGGATTGCCGCCAACGTAGGTGACTCGGTGGTTTTCCGGCAGCGCGCCGGTTTCTAGGAACCTTTGATAGGTTTCCTCATCGATATCAATGTGCTCTTTTGTTCGTTTAACTTTGTTGTCGATCGAACCCTCGACCTGAGCCTGTAGGACCTGCCGCTCACCCTCGTAGTTTGGCGCTCCATAGTAGTCCTGTACCGTGTAGTGGTAGTTCGCGAGGAGCATTACCGCAAGAATCGGAAACAAGCTCGCCAGAGTGACGATACCGAACCCCGAGTTTTCGCCATCTCCGGTACGAACGACTCGGGACACACCAATGCCGAGCGCCAACACAAGTGGCACGGTGACCGGGCCGGTCGTCACGGCGCCGCAATCCCAGGCGAGCCCCAAAATATCCGCCAGCGGGGGTATTTGAGAAAACCATAGGGAGAGTCCAGCAAGCATACCAACGACCGGTATCGCCAGATATTTAAGAGGCCATCCATAGAAGAAACGCAACACACCCAGCAGTACTGCGATTCCGACACCCACGCCCACCGAACCGACCAGCTGGCTCGAGAAGTCGTTTAGAAGGCTATATAGAAGCGGCGCATCGTCGGCGACAACGCCGCTGCCCGCTGCTTTTAAAACGGCAATAGCAGGTTCCGCGAAGGTCGCTCCCATCCCAAGGAGGAAGGCAAAGAGCAAGATTACCGGTAGTGCACTTCGAGTCGGTAAGACCGTCCCGATGATCTCACCCAGAGGCATTAAGCCCAGGCGTAAGCCTTCCATGAAAAACATCAAGCCAATCGCGACCACACCGATTCCGATAGCGATCATGAACGAATAAACGATCGGTACTTGAAGAACAAACAGCTGGAAGAGAATCAGGTACGCAACGATGAACCAGATGCTTCGCACCTGCTCCATCAAATTACGCTGCAGGTACGGCGCGAGAATTCGATAAGTATCTCGCAAGCCCAGGTTGAAACGGGATTGATCGTTCAACGGCAGTGCCTCATCCAAGGACGCGCCAAGCGACGCTCTTGGCAGATCAGTATATTCTGAAATATTGGAAGAAAGCGAGTGAATTTACGGGCGAGATCGTGGACCTAAGTACGACGTAGCCAGGACAATTGAAACTGCGCGACCGATTGTCGACACTCTTGATCTAGCGGCGCACAAAAACAAAGGAGTGGTACTAGTGGCGTGGGCGGAATACACAGCAGCGTTTTTGCTCTTTTTCGTGACCCATACAATTCCCGTTCGCGCCCCAGTACGCGGCTTGCTCGTTCAACGCATGGGCGAGCTTGGGTTTACGCTGACTTACTCACTAGCGTCGATCCTGGTACTGGCCTGGTTGATTCGATCAGCGGGGCGAACTCCTTTTATACCATTGTGGAACTGGCGGCCGTGGCACTCTCACATCACACTGCTGCTCATGCTGTTCGTATGTATGATTCTTGCGTTTAGTATCGGGCAGCCGAATCCCTTGTCGTTTGGCGGATTTCCGAACGAACGTTTCGATCCCAATTCGCCCGGTGTCGTTCGTTGGATAAGGCATCCGTTCCTCGCCGCACTCGCGCTCTGGTCCTTAGCGCACCTCATTGCCAATGGTGACCTGGCACATGTGCTCTTGTTTAGCTGCTTCGGCATCTTTGCCTTTCTAGGACCGAAGATGGTGGATAGAAGGAAGCAGCGTGAGCTTGGAGAGCAATGGCTTGTTCTCGCTTCCCAGTCAAAGTCCGCCGACTTGCGTTTGAATGCAAACACGATTCGGATAACAACGATCCGCTTTTTCTTCGGGATCATCATTTACCTTTCGTTGATTTACAGTCACTACTGGCTTGTCGGAGTGAGTCCCCTATCGTCTTTGATGCGTTAGTTTGTTGCTAGGAGTTAATTCTCAGTGAGTAAAGCAAACAGTCGTTTTCCCGGTCCACGGACACGCGCCGAACTAGAGCGCGGGGTACCGCTTTTCCGCAATGGCCTTCGTTATCAGGAAGAGCTACAAAAAGCGGGGCGGCGTGGATTTCGCAGTGCGAACCAAGTTGTCATCGATCGAGCGTCCGGAGACTTTATTTGGGATATGGACGGTAAGCGCTACATCGATTTTCAGAACGGTTGGGCTACCAACCCACTGGGTAACGCTCATCCAGAAATCATCGATGCGGTAGATGCGGCGCACCGACGATTCGGTTTTCACTACGACCACCCCTTGCGCTATGAGCTCGCCGAAAAGCTTGCCGAGCTCATGCCTGCGCGAGCACTACCGCGCTTCAACTATGAAGTTTCCGGTACGGAGGCCGCAGAGGCCGCCCATCATCTCGCTCTTTGCTACACCAGGCGTCGCTACGTCATTTCCTTCGCTGCCTCCTATCACGGCAATGGCTTCGGAACAAAAATACTCTCCGGTGATAGCGGCGCGGGCAGATATCTAGAAGCGTGGCAGGGCGGTGTTATCAAGGCGCCGTTTCCTTTTAGCGATCAGCGCCCAGCTGCTATGGCGCACGATCAGTATGCCGAATACTGTCTCTGGTTTTTAGAACATCACATACCGAAGAGCGTCGCCCCGGCGGACAACATCGCTGCGGTATTTATCGAACCCGGTCTCGCTGAGGGTGGCAACTGGATTCCGCCGCGCGAATTCATGCGCGGACTTCGTGAGCTGTGTGATCGGCTCGGTTGGCTGTTGATTGCCGATGAAGTGCTCACTGGGCTGGGAAGAACGGGAAAGATGTGGGCGGTAGAGCACTATGAGCTTGTTCCGGATATCCTCGTAGTTGGTAAGAATCTGTCCGGCGGAATAGCGCCGGTAGCAGGAATTGCTGCACGAGACGAGATCCTCGGTGACGTCGATGACTTTTCCTCCGGGTCAACGTTTGCGGGAACTCCTGCGGGTTGTGCTGCCGGTCTGAAAACTCTTGAAATTTACGAACGAGATGGAGTGCTTGCTCAGGCGGCGGCGCTCGGGGAAATCGCTTCTGC
>JBCCQO010000261.1:0-5230 GCA_039024595.1 Pseudomonadota bacterium
ACGGTCCGGCACGGAAACACCAGCAACCCCTTTGCCAAGCATCAGCTCGTAAAAATGTTGGTTTTTTCTTGCAAAGCGAACGTAGCAGTACCCAATGTGCAATAGATCTTCGAGGGGCTCAGTCGTCACAGGGAGCTGCTCTAACTCATCGATAAGCCTTTTCCAGCCTTCTTCGAACAGAGCCACCACAATGCCTTCCTTGCCGCCGAACAAGGTATAGATCGACTGGGTAGAGGTTTTGGCATCTGCCGCTAACTGGCGCACTGTTAACCTATCTCCACCGGTCTTGACGAGCGTCTTAGCAGCTTCTTCGAGGATCAGGCGTCTGATTTTTTGATCCACTCAACACATCTCCGACCAATATTTATAACGACAATATAACAAAATTATAACAACGTTATAGAAAAGCCAAGAAAATTCGAGCGGTAATTTATTGGATCGAAAAGAACGGAGATTAATAAGCTGAACTCAGCTAGCAGCTAGCAGCTAGCGGACCCGCTGCTCGCACTAACGCGTCGAAACAGACTCAGTAGCGCGATTCTTGATCGAGCTCCGTTTGCAGTGCCTCAATGTCGTCGAGGATTTTCATGAAGCGTTTCCCAAACGTGGTCACTTCGTACTCTACTCGGGGTGGGATCTCCGGATAGGAGACTTTGTCCAAAATCCCGAATCCCACGTTTTTACGCAGGCATTCATTGAGCACCTTTGTACTCAGACCGTCGACGCTTCGGACCATCTCACCTGGACGATTCACGCCTTTGGCTAGCAGTTCGTAAACCGTGAGCGACCATTTACAGCCGTAAATAGTCTCCACCATTCGGGCCGAGTTCGCAGGCGCTGCCTTACGCTGAATTTTTTTCTCCTTTGAATTCAATAAGATGTACCGATAAGTACCTACCCAACCAATTTGTGCTTAGTTTTCAGGGGTTTAGCGTGGCTCTAGAGTAGTTCCTTCGCAACGGTTCTGTAAACAACCCTGGAGTAGGTGCTATGCAAGCTGAACACACCCTCATCGTCGGAGGATCCTCCGGAATTGGTCTGGCTGTGGCTGAGGAACTCGCTCAGCAAGGAGTGACACTGACCATTGTGGGAAAACAACAATCGAAACTCGATGACACTGCGGCAAAGCTGCAGGCGGCAACTCGTGTCGAGACGATACAGTGCGATATACGCAACGCCGAGGCAGTGAGCAAAGCCGTAACAACGCTCGCGCAAAGCGAAACGCCCATAAGCGGACTGGTCAATGCTGCCGGTTACTTCAACCCAAAACCATTTCTAGCGCACACGCCGGAAGACTATGATCTGTACATGGGTATTAACCGGGGAATTTTCTTTCTTTCTCAGGGAGTGGCGGCGCAAATGAGCAAGACCGGCGGTGGATCGATAGTGCATATCGGATCAATGTGGGCACATCAGGCTGTCAAGGCAACGCCATCCGCCGCTTACTCCATGGCAAAGGCCGGTTTGCATTCGCTGACACAACACATGGCGATGGAGTTAGCCGAGTCAAAAATCCGTGTAAATGCGGTTGCCCCAGCCGTGGTGCAAACCCCGATTTACGAGGCTTTTATGGCCCCAGACGAGATAGACGAAGCACTCGCCGCGCTAAATGAGTTCCACCCACTGGGCCGAATCGGCACGCCGCAAGACGTAGCAAGCGTGGTCTCCTTTCTCCTATCCGAAAAAGCGGACTGGGTGACTGGTGCTGTATGGAATGCAGATGGCGGTGTGATGGCCGGTCGAAACTAGTATCGTTTTTGGGCCGCGAGGTTCCGCTGACTTGACCGAAACAGGAAGGGGCGCAAGATGAAAGTAAACGCAGACTTCGATGAGCGTGTGGTCGTGCACACGGCTGAACTCAAGTGGATGGAGTCACCCCTACCAGGTGTACACCGACGCATGTTGGATAGAGTAGGTGATGAGGTTGCCCGCGCAACAACCATTGTTCGGTACGCACCGGGTAGCGCGTTCTCGCCCCATACCCATACCGGCGGTGAAGAGTTTATCGTGCTTGACGGTGTGTTCCAGGATGAACATGGGGATTTCCCGGCGGGCTCTTATGTTCGTAACCCTCCCAGCACCGCGCATACACCGCGCTCGGAGCATGGCTGTACGATTTTTGTGAAGCTCTGGCAGTTCGATCCTGATGATCGGCACCAGATGAATAGAGTTATGGCAGATGAGCTGTCTCCGCCTGTGGAAGGGGTCGCGACAGCGTTGCTCTATCAGGACGATAAAGAGACGGTCCGATACAGTGACCTGAATCCCGGGTCAACGTTAAGTGTTCGAAGCCCCGGCGGCGCAGAGCTTCTTGTAATCGACGGCTCCGTTTGCGAAGGGGAGGACACGCTTCACCGCTGGGATTGGCTGCGCGTGCCTTCAGGACGGGATCTTTTGGTCGTTGCCGAAGACACCGATGCCAAAGTCTGGTTCAAAACAGGCCACCTGGCTTCGATTCAGGTTCCTGTTTAAGCCGCTTGCTTACGGCGACTGGATTGGCATGGCTTAAATGAAGACTCTCATTGTCGGAGGAGGCCTCACCGGGCTTTCAATCGCGCGTCAGTTGTCACAGCTTCACCACCAATTCGTACTGCTTGAGGCCAGAGATCGCTTCGGCGGGCGAATCCTGACCGAGTCGGTGGAAAATGCGGTCTTTGATATGGGGCCTGCATGGTTTTGGCCGAGACAGCCTCGGATCGCGAAGCTGATAGCCCGTCTGGGCTTGAACAAGTTCGAGCAGTACTCGCGAGGTGATCTGGTGTTCGAAGATGAAGCGGGCCGCATTCACCGTGGTCAGGGCTTCGCATCGATGGAGGGTTCTTTACGAATCGATGGCGGCTTTGCAGCACTGATCGCTGCGCTTGAAAAGCAGGTTCCCCAATCGTCAAAACGACTAGAGGCGGAAACGGTGTCTGTTGAGTTCAAAGCAGATCGGTGTGTAGTCACTTTGGCAGACGGTAGCGAAGTGAGGGGCGATCAGGTAGTGATCGCCATGCCTCCACGAGTAGCTGCTGGGATTAGCTACTCCCCAAACTTGCCTGATGAAGGCGCAGCACTGCTCGCCGCCACACCAACCTGGATGGGTGGCCAAGCGAAAGTCGTTGCGGTTTACGATACTCCGTTTTGGCGCGAGGCGGGCTTATCTGGCGACGCAATGAGCCGCAAAGGCCCTTTGATCGAGATACATGACGCCTCGCCGGCATCTGGTGGCCCTTATGCGCTTTTTGGATTTGTTGGGCTGCCCACACATGCTCGTTCAGACCAAGAGGTGCTTCGCAGATCCGCAGTAGCACAATTGACTCGCATTTTTGGCGCCAGTGCTGCCACACCGAGGGCGGTTTATATGAAAGACTGGGCTTTAGATCCGCTCACATCCACAGCCTGCGATCATCGCCCGCTACAGGGGCATCCGGTTTACGAACGACCAGCGGCGTTGCGGGGCATGTGGGATGGTAGGCTAATTTTCGCCGGCACCGAACTGGCAGCCCATTTTGGTGGTTATGTAGAAGGAGCGCTGGAGTCTGCAGAGGCCGCGATATCAGAGCTGGCGTCGAATACCTCAAGACACGCGCGAGCCGCTGTTTAGTTCCAGCTTGTTCTTTTTGTCTTTTGATCGAACGAAGAATTATGTCTGCGCGCCAATAAAGACCGGAGGACGGAGCGTTCTTCTCTGCGGACAGCCTTTAGGTGGACAGCTTTTCGTGGTCGAGCTTGGGGAGCCTAGGGCTTAGGTGCCCTTAGTGGTTAGTGGGCAGCAACAGCAAATGGCCGCGCCGGGCTCTGCCTACGCAGCCCGGCACCTCATTCAGGCAGCTTCTTTTTCTTGCTGTTCGTCTGCGGATGATTCGGTTTCTTCCGCTGACTCCAGTGCTTTCAACTTCGCTTCAAGCTCTTCCACTTGTGCTTTTAGCGCGGCGTTGTCTTTCTTGTGCGTGTTGAGAGACTTCTGTAGGAGGTCGTTCGCCTTGGTCTTTTCTGCGAGCTTCTTCTTGTTCGCATCGAGATTCTTTCGCATGCGAGCGGGATCGTACTGGGTCAGCGTTTTGTTCTCATCGCGTAGTTCGACGATTTCTCGCTGGACGGACTTCACACGTTTCTTCAGCTCACTGATTTCGCCTAGCTGCTTTTCCGAGCGGTTAGTAAGCTCTCGGTTCTGCTGTTCAACGCGATCGTTAGCGGTCGCTTTGACCGACAAGTCTTTTATGCTGGCGAGCTGTTTGTCGATCGTTGCTTGCATATCGGTCTTCAGCTTTTCCAGTTGAGCACGAAGCTCCTCGAGTTCTTTGTCTTTAGCTTCCAGTTGTCCCTGGTACTGGTCGCGAAGACTGTTTTCGAGTTCCATGATTTTTTCTAGGCGATTGGCTGTGAGCATAGTGTCCTTAGTTTTGTCTCTCTGATTGTTGTAGAAATGTCGTAAAAATTAAATCGTCTGTTGTTTAACTCACTGGCTTTCGTCCAGCAACGGAGCCGCGCTCCCCGCACTGTCGAGTCTATGACCAAATAAGCGGTCGACCGACCTGTCAGTGCGCCAAGCAGTTCGCTAGACCAGTAAAAATAGCAAATGAGAAGAGCAGTCTTTCTGCTTCTCTCATTTGCCGTCCTACTCGGCCGATGCCAAGCGGCGTTCGTGTACGCGTGAAACCGGTCGTCGAGCTAACCGGAAAAGTCTCAGGAAATACAGAACCTTACGAAGCGTAGGAGGAGCTTACCTCGCGCGCGCGGATTCTAGTCGAAAGCGATGCGGTGTGCAAAAAGTAATCAGAAAATGTGCAAAGTACCGAGCTTACGCAATCGACAGTGCTTAACCGCTCTAGAGACGAAGCTGGGCGCGAATGCTTATGGCTCGCTTCCCGTCGCGATGATAACTATTGGTATTGCAGTCGCTTATCGCAGTCACCAATGTGGAAGACGTTCAGGGTCGAGCCTTCAGACTTCTGCTTCATGATTTCGTCCCTGAGTTTGACGCACTTGGGGTTGCTCATGTCGAAGTTGGATGACCAGTGGACTGTGGAATCATTGAATCCAGATGTTTCGAAAGTCGGTTGCGAAGAGGGTGTCTGCGAGGCTTGCGGTGGTCGAATCTCCTCTGGCGGCTGTGTGAACCACCAGATGGTTAGGAGCAACGCCAGAAGGGCAAGTTGTATTCGCAGAAGTCGTTGCCGTCGATTCAATCGCGATCTCCCCCATGCAAAGACACTACACGACATATATAAAGACGTAACAAAAAAGC
>JBCCQO010000262.1:0-5213 GCA_039024595.1 Pseudomonadota bacterium
ACCGGAAGAACTCCCCTGGAATGAGCTCGATGTAGACGCAGTCGTGGAATCGACCGGTGCATTTCGGCGTCGGGAGCAGTTGGAAGCGCACCTCAAAGCCGGAGCGAAGCGCGTGCTCCTGACCGTGCCGGCAAAAGACGAGATTGATTACACCGTCGTGCTGGGCGTCAACCAAGATGGCCTGAATCCACAGCATCGAGTCATCTCTAATGCGAGTTGTACGACGAACTGCCTGGCACCCATGGCGGCGGTGCTGCATCGGGAATTCTCGATAGAAGAGGGCGTGATCAACACGGTCCACGCTTATACCAATGATCAACGACTGGCGGATGTGCCCCACTCGGATTGGCGGCGGAGTCGAGCGGCAGCTGAGAACATTATTCCGACATCGACTGGCGCTGCGAAGGCGGTCGGCATCGTCTTGCCTGAGCTAGAGGGAAGGCTCCATGGCATTGCCTCTCGCGTCCCCGTCGCAGACGGCTCCGTAGTAGACAGTTTCTTGCGGCTGGGTCGAAGTGTGTCGCGTGAGGAGGTGGATCAGGCCGTACAAGGGGCTGCGAGCTCGGAGCGGTTTTCTGGAATTATTCAGTATTCGACACGTCCCCTAGTATCAACCGATGTGATTGGCAACAGCCATTCCTCGATCTACGACAGTGTGTTCACTAGTGTGTCGGGTGGTCGCTATCTACGCGTCCTGAACTGGTACGATAACGAGTGGGGATACAGCTGTAGGGTGTGTGACGTGCTCGCGCGTTTTTGCGAGTGGTCTTAATTCAGCCACAGGGGTTACCAAAAGAATAGAAGTTACCGTAGAAACACCCAGCAGCTGAAAAATTGATAGTGATAACCATTGATACTGACAACTATTGATACTGATAACTAGGGAAACCAGATGATGATGTCGAGTAATGTTCAAAGCTTGAAGATGCAGCGATCGTCTATGAGTCAACGCAAGAGTGGGCTATCGAACGCTCGCGGCCTAGTCGCGACGCTAGCCGCGTTGTTGGCCTGTTGCGCTTTTAGCGCGCCCAGTTTCGCCGGCGATTACGAAGACACCGTTAAGTCCTTCCAGGCCGCGGAAGAAACATCCGAGTTTTTTTCGAACGCCTTTGCATACGTGGTTTTTCCGACCATAGGTAAAGGCGGTATCGGCATCGGTGGAGCGCACGGCGCTGGACGAGTCTATAAGCAGGGTAGCTACGTCGGTGATGCTACCGTGACTCAGCTCACGCTAGGCCTACAGCTAGGCGCACAAGCATTTAGCCAGATGATTTTCCTCGAAGATCAGGATGCCTTTGACAGCTTTACCAGTGGCAATTTCGAGTTCAGCGCGCAGGCCACCGCGGTCGCACTGACAGCAGGTGTTTCCGCGGAAGCCAACACCGGTGGCGGTGCCTCAGCCAGCGCAAGCGGCGGTCGTAATGACGCGAAGGTAGCCCACGGCGGGTACCGCAAGGGAATGGCTGTATTTACGATCGCGAGAGGTGGCTTGATGTATGAAGCCACACTCGGCGGTCAGAAGTTTAAATACAAGGCACTTTGAACCGGCGGTGGTTCCCAGTCAGTTGAGGCAGGCTCTCTAGCTCTCTTTCTGAAAGAAGGCGCGCGGGTTCGTTCCTAGGGTTGTATCGACGCCACCACTTGCGTGCCTGCCGTTTTTGCCTGCCGAGTCGCTCAGGGCCGTCGTTACTAAGGTCGCGGTTACCGAATCAAGACCGGTGTCCAGACTTAAGCAAGAAGGAATAGCGCCGCACTCAAAACCCCTCCAAATAAAGCTGTCAAAGCGCCTCGCAGCCAGGGATGGCGCAAGTACCAAAGTGTGCCCAGAAGATCAATAAACGAGCGCGGAGCGGGTCTTAAGGAGAGCTTTGCTTCTGCATCGAGGACCGCCCTGAAATGGCTGGCGTCCAGGTTTGGCAGCCAAGACCATCCAAGGGGCAAAACCACATTCGGTGCGACGACGAACCGTTGTCCGATATAGATGTTTGAACGTTTGCCATAGAAATAACGACCGTCATGGTCGACGACAATCGATCGGTCGCCAATCATTCCAAGATAACCGCCGCATCCTTTGAACATAGAAAGAGCTCCATGCACGGACAGCGCCACGAGTGGTACCCAAACAGCAGCCTGCACCGCGGGTGCGGTTATGAGTGCATAGCTCAAAAAGCCCACTCCAAGCACAGCGATCAACGCCGCGAGATTGCGTATCCGTCGCTCCCGGTTCTCCACCTGTACGGCCCAGAGGATTCCCGCCGGTATCGGGTCAAGGAGCTCGGTTCTTATATCCTTGCCTGAAGCTAGAGCTCGAGCGGCGGCAACGTTCAACCAGCAATAGATGGCCGATAGCAACGCCAGAAACAGCGGTAGGCCAATGCCGAGATTTTTGATGAGAAGGCGGCGGCGTTCGTCTTGTAGCCACAGCTCATGCTCTTCGCGAAGAAGACGAGAGTCGAAGGGCACTTCTACTTCGCCTGTCGGACTGAACCGTTCTGCTACCGTTTGTTTAGTGTGAAAAATCAACGGTCGCTCGCGCCATATCGATAAGTAACTGTCGCTGCTCAGAGACCCGGAGCTGATCCGTTGAGCGTTACCCCAGGCGCGATCGAAACGAAACAAATGCACTTCTCCCAAGCTGCTCTCTATCAGCGCCCAGCGATATTCGATACTCGCTGCAACATCGTGAATACGCTCCACGGTGCTGTCATCGGGAAGCGGAGCGAGCAAGAAAAGTGCGTCCAGCTGTTCACCCAGGCGAGCGGTGTCAGGACGGTAAACGCCCAGTAATGGACCTTCCGGTGCCGGTACATGAAGAAGACCATCCATCAGCAGCATCTGCGTTCGACGCTCTGAGAGCTGGATCGGTGTCGGCGCGATTTCGATCTTCCCGTCACCGATCCGCGCAAGTGAACCTTCTTCGCTCAATGTGTAGATAGCGTCCCCTAAATAGGAGCGGGCCAGTGCTCGGGCGACCCCGTTCGCTGACAGCTCTGCCTGATACTCGCACACTCCCTCTTGCAGCCGACAATCAAACAGGCCTCTTGTTCCCTCTGTTGCGGTAGCTCCGACCAGGACGCGGTCTTCGTCGAGGAAGAGCAGCGGTGGTTCTAAGCCAGCGAGTCCAAGCGAGCTTGTGCTAATTCTGCGTAGCCCGAGACCGGATCGCTCGTGTTCGAGCAGCGCGCTAGGAGTGAGAACGAGCAGGCGATTTGACGGGCTGCTCGCTGCCGCGATTGCGCCGGCCGGTTCCGGTGCTGGGGGCAGCGGCGGAAACCGGATGCTAATCGTCGCCAGCACCAATAACAGGGCGACCGCTATTGCTCCGCTGACCATCGCCTGTAATTGGACTTTTTCTGCGCGTTCTTTCGTTTTTTCGCTTTGAAGAGCTGGTCTGAGGGCGAACAGATTCGGAGCCTGTCCTCCTTTGAATTCACTGTTTCTATTTGGAGTTGAAGGCTTACGAGTGAATGACTTCGGTCTTCCCCTTTCATTCCTTGCAATCGCCGCTGTTTGCGGCTGCACTGCTAAGGATTGCTCCTTGCCTGTGCCAGCGCGCGGGCTTTTTGCGGGCAGGGCGTTGTTTGTGTTCGCAAGCTTTGTATTGGAGCGTTTCTGGCTAGCTTCTTTGCCCTTCGCCGCCTTTTTTGAGGAATGCTCGTCGGCAAGAACGGTTACAGTAGCGCCTTTTTCCTTCTGACTTTTTTCGCTGGCAGCTTTGCCATTGATCTTCTCTTTACTTGGCGGTTTATTGTTTTGGTTTTTGTTGCTCGGTTCTTTGTTAATTAAGCCTGTTTTACTCTGATCGCTCGTCCTGAGGGTTTGTTGTTTAGGAGCTCTACGGGCGGCGACTCTCTGTTTCAAGTCTTTCTGTTTCGTATGCTTACGTTTATCGACTTTAGGTTGAGTAGTTTTGCGTGGATCAGTCGTCGATAGATCGCCCGTGAGCTCCCTGCTTACAGTCGTATCTTCAGGCTCTCTTTCCACCAAGCGCTGAGATGTTGTCTCTGCCGGAGACGGGGGCGAAGCAAGCGCGGTCTCTTTTTCTGCCTTAGTGTCGTGAGTGACTTCCTCTACTTCGCAGATGAGTCCGGCCGATCTGAGTTGGCGATAGAGCTTTAGTGCGTCCCGTTTGCGCAGTTTGCGGCGCAACGGTATGCGCTTTCCGCTAAAGAAGACGTCTATAGCACCCGGGTCGCGAAGGCCGAAGAACGCCGCTAATAGTCTACGGGCATCTCGGGTATCCGTTCCGGGCAGGAGCTGGCCGGAGAACACCAGGTTATAAGCATCGTTTGCAGACTCGCTAAGTGCTTCGCTCAAAGCATCCGATCCCTAACCAACGTTTCGAGTTCAGGTTCTGTTAAACACTTTCATCGAGAGTGAAGCTCACCCCCGCATGTTCCTCCAGCCGATCGAGCAACGAGAACCCAAGCGCTGATGCAGGGGTCCAAACCCCTCCCTTCGTTTGCGGTTCATCAAAAACTAAAGAGGCCGCTGCCTCTCCCAGCATCTTTGATGTTGCGCCGTAGCCTGGATCTCGGTCGCCGTGAACGAGTGCGCGCAGGTCTTTAGAGGAGTCCTGCGGATGCTCTGCATGAATATGCAAGTTAAAGAAGCCTGCCTCTCTGGTTTGCAGGTCTGGGCCGGTCCCCGGTTTGGGTAAAATTGGCTTCATCAGCGATCGACCTAGGCGAGTCCCACTAATCGCTGCTACCGTACCGAGACCCGCAGTGAACGCAACCGCCTGAGCCCGGTTATCGCACAGCTGCGCCTCGTCATAATCAAACTCTCTACCCCACGGAAAACCCATAACCGCATTGCTTCGGCGCACAACTCGCTCATTGATCGTGGCCATGACGAAGGGGCAGGTCCACTGTGAGAACTTTGAATCGTAACGGGGTGTGTATTGGTCTTTGACCTCTGGTCCTGGTGGTTCTCCCTGCGGATAAAGTAAGTACTTGTTTCGCAGCTGCCGACGCAGTTCCGGGCTATTTGAAGCTTCCTCAAGGACGCCTAATAGGCTTGCTACCGTGCCCCCGCTCGCCCCGCCGGATGCTTTGCCCAGACGGCAGCGAACGCGAGTGGCCGCGGTACCATAAGTCTCTTGCATCGCTGTTTGAACAAAAAGATTGCCAAGATCAGAGGGGACGGAATCAAAGCCACAGGAGTGAACGATCCGTGCCCCGGATGACTCCGCATCGCTTTGATGCCGCTGA
>JBCCQO010000263.1:0-5159 GCA_039024595.1 Pseudomonadota bacterium
GGCCACCATTGGTTTCGGTACGGAAGCGCACATCATCACACCCTTTTCGATGGATTTGAACGGAAACGGCATTACCGTTTCTAACGCGATCTGGGAAGAAATGAAGCCGAACATTCCGAAAATGGATGATGGTCGACCGGTGCACCCAATCAAGGCGGATTATTTAAAGCCCGTCGTTGATGCCTATAAAGAGGAAGGAAAGCCGTTCAACATGGGTATGGTTTTCCCAGTATCGACGCACAATTATGAGTTGCGCTACTGGTTGGCGGCCGGTGGTATCCACCCCGGATTCTACGCACCGCACAAAGGGGACACCTCTGGGCAAATTGATGCGGAAGCACTTCTTTCTGTGACGCCGCCTCCACAAATGCCAGCAACCTTGGAGGCGGGCACAATTTACGGATACTGCGTGGGTGAGCCGTGGAACCAGCAGGCGGTGTTCAAGGGAATCGGTGTGCCGGTCATCACCGACTACGAAATCTGGAAAGACAACCCGGAAAAAGTCTTTGGTATTACCGCGGAGTTTGCGGAGAAGTATCCCAATACAACAGTTCGATTGGTACGTGCGTTGATTCGTGCGGCGATTTGGCTCGACGAGAACGACAACGCCAACCGACCGGCCGCGGTGAAAATCCTGTCCCAGTCAAACTACGTGGGTGCGGATTACGACGTCATCGCGAACTCGATGACCGGAACCTTTGAGTACGAGAAGGGCGACAAGCGTTCTGTTCCCGACTTCAACGTGTTCTTCCGCTACAACGCTACCTATCCCTACTATTCAGATGCGATCTGGTATCTGACTCAGATGCGTCGCTGGGGTCAAATCTCTGAAGATAAGTCCGATGACTGGTACAAGGAAATCGCTGCCAAAGTTTACCGACCCGATATCTACACGGAAGCGGCTACGTCCCTGATCGAAGAAGGCCTAGTTAAGGCAGAAGGTTTTCCTGATTTCGAGTCAGAGGACGGCTTTAAAGACCCTCAGACGACGTTTATTGACGGCATTGACTACGACGGTCGTAATCCAAACGCGTACATCGATCAATTCCCAATCGGTTTAAAGACCGGTGACCAACTCTAGCTGATCCCTAAAACCTAAAAGGCGCACAGAGAGGCTTCGTTTTATGGAAACGACCAATTCGATCGTTAGTTCATCCGCTCCCGAGTTCGATCAGTGGGAGAAAATGAAAGCGTCTCTGGTGAGCCTTTTGGGAATTATCGGAATCCCGATTCTCGGCGTCGGCCTGTTCCTGATGCTGTGGTCCGCTGGTGCTGATCGTGTGGACACATCGCTCGGTAAGTTTCCCGGACCGACAGCCGTGTGGGAGCAGTTTGGCGCATTAGCGGAGGAACACAGTACAGAGCGGGATAAGGAGGCCGCGTTTTACGAGCGGCAGGAAAAGCGGAACGCTGATCGAGTCGCAAAGGATCCGGACTACGTTCCAAAAATACGCGCCTACACCGGCAAAGAAACCTTTTTAGATCAGATTGGTACGAGTTTGATCACCGTGATGAGCGGATTCTTTTTGGCCGCGGTCATTGCGATCCCTCTCGGTATTGCGATCGGGCTCAGTCCGGCACTCAACACGGCGGTAAACCCAATCGTACAGCTGTTTAAGCCCGTATCACCGCTAGCCTGGCTCCCGCTCGTGACCATGGTCGTGAGTGCGCTGTACACAACACCGGAGCCAACCATTCCGAAGGCCTTCATCAACTCCATGGTAACCGTGACCCTTTGTTGCTTGTGGCCCATGGTGATCAACACGGCCTTCGGCGTTTCCACGATTCCCTCTGACCTCGTCAATGTCAGCAAAGTGCTCCGCCTGCCGGCACTGACTCACGTGCGAAAAATCGTGCTTCCCGCCGCGATTCCAATGATTTTTACGGGCATGCGATTGTCACTCGGGATCGCGTGGATGGTTCTTATTGCTGCAGAAATGCTGGCGCAGAATCCAGGCCTCGGAAAATTCGTATGGGATGAGTTCCAGAACGGCAGCTCTAACTCGCTGAGCCGGATAATGGCGGCGGTTCTGGTTATCGGCTTTATCGGATTCTTACTGGATCGGGGCATGTTGCAAATCCAGCGCTATCTCTCTTGGGATAAGGCTACCGCTGCGCGGTAAAGCGGATCACCCGACAGAACCCAATCGCAAGCGCAAGACTAAGGATAAGAGGTAGTAAAGCCCATGAATGCAAAACTGAACATTAGCAAGATCGACATGGAGTTTCCGACGCCCAAAGGTTCTTTTTGCGCGCTGAAGGAGTTCGATCTAAAAATTCGCGAGGGTGAGTTTGTTTCATTAATAGGCCATTCCGGTTGTGGAAAGTCTACGGTGCTGAACGTGGTTGCGGGCCTACATCAGGCGACAACGGGCGGTGTAATCCTCAATGGTAAAGAGGTGGACGAACCAGGCCCGGAGCGAGCGGTAGTGTTTCAAAATCATTCACTACTTCCCTGGTTGACGGCCTATGAAAACGTTGCCCTCGCTGTCGATCAGGTGTTTGGTAAGCGCAGTGAGAATCCAAAGAGCAAGGCTGAGAAGAAGGAGTGGATCGAGCACAATCTCCACTTGGTCCATATGGACCATGCCATGCATAAGCGTCCCGATGAGATTTCTGGCGGTATGAAACAGCGGGTGGGTATCGCGCGAGCACTAGCTATGCAGCCCGAGGTCCTTTTGATGGATGAACCGTTCGGAGCTTTGGACGCCCTCACTCGTTCCCACATGCAAGATTCGCTTATGGAGATTCAGGCCGAACTCAACAACACGGTGATCATGATTACCCATGATGTGGATGAGGCGGTGCTCTTGTCGGATCGGATTGTGATGATGACCAACGGCCCCGCCGCCACCATTGGAGAGATCTTGGAGGTGGACATTGAGCGACCCCGAGACCGAATCGCTCTGGCGTCAGATCCCCACTACAACGATCTTCGCTCGGCGGTCTTAAAATTCCTTTATGAAAAGCAGCGCAAGGTAGAAGACATCAGCGCTGCGCGGCCGACAGATAGCGGCAAGTTAAATAGCGAACCCGCTAAAAAGCCGCGAGAGGTGGCTTAAGCCGACGACCGCTAGTCGAATGCAGCGCGACCAGATCGCGGAAGCGGAGTAGGTAAGTAACGGTGCGTAAGCAGCGGGTAGTCGTGGTCGGCAACGGAATGGTTGGTCATCGTTTCGTCGAGCTTGCTTGCGAACACAAAGACAGATTCGAGATCACCGTGATTGGCGGCGAACAGCGTCCTGCCTATGACCGCGTACACCTGTCTCAATACTTTGCCGGCAAAAGTGCCGACGACTTGGCCTTAGCCACCGAGAGTGGTTACCAGCAAATCGGTGTTGAGGCTGTCTTTGGCGATCCAGTTAAAGAAATCGATCGGACAGCGAATACGCTCACTACAGTGGGCGGCCAAACCATTCGCTACGATAAACTCGTGCTCGCTACCGGTTCTTTCCCATTTGTGCCACCTATTCCCGGCAACGATCGCGAACACTGCCTCACCTACCGGACTATAGACGACCTCGAGCGCATCGAAGCGAGTGCAAGTACGTCTAAGGTGGGTGTTGTCGTAGGTGGTGGCTTACTGGGGCTCGAGTGCGCTAACGCTTTGCACCAACTTGGCCTGGAGACTCACGTCGTAGAGTTCGCTCCGGGACTTATGGGGGTGCAACTTGATGGCGGCGGTAGCAAGATGCTGCGCAAACAGATTGAGGCTTTGGGCGTTAGCGTACACACGGGTAAGGCGACCCAGACTATAGAGAGCGGATCAACGAATCGCTTACGCATGGAGTTTGCCGATGGCGAACACTTAGAGACCGATATGATTGTGTTCTCGGCGGGTATTCGACCCTACGACCAGCTGGCTCGAGATTGCGGTTTGGAGGTTGGTGAACGTGGCGGTATTGTTATCGACGATCAGTGTCGAACAAGCGACGCCAAGGTTTTTGCGATTGGTGAATGTGCGCTCTGGCGTGGTCGAATACTCGGTCTGGTGTCCCCAGGCTATAAAATGGCCGAAGTCGCTGCAGAAGCATTATGCGAAGAAGATGTTTCCTTCGCTGGTGCCGATATGAGCACAAAGTTAAAACTCCTCGGCGTGCATGTGGGATCGATCGGGGACGCCCATGGGCGTGAACCGGATTGTATGCGCTTTAGCTTTAGTGACCCCAAACGCAAGATCTATAAATCGGTCGCGACTAGCAATGACGGGACGCGGCTGCTTGGTGCGGTACTGGTCGGAGACACCGACGATTACGATACTTTGCTTCAGTGTCACTTGAACGGATTGCCACTCCCAGCCGCACCAGAAGAACTGGTCTTGCCATCGGACTCCAATGGCTTAACTTTTGATCCACTCTCGTTGCCCCCCAGCGCACTAATCTGCGCCTGCAACAGCGTTTCGAAGCAGCAAATCTCGAACGCAATTCAGTCCGGGTGTACCGAACTTAAAGCTATACAGCAATCTACCAAGGCTGGAACTGGCTGTGGAGGATGTGTGGGCATGCTGGAAGCCATGCTTGCCCATTCGTCGCAGGAAGGGGACGATCCTGCTACGAAAAGCACAGATCCTAGTGCTGCTACGCTGCTTGCCCGGACCGGCTGAACGGGTCTATAGCAATGCAATTGATTGCCACCACCGGTGAAGCGCAGCAGCAGGTACTCAAAACAACGTGCCCCTATTGCGGCGTCGGGTGCGGAGTGGATGCGACCGTATCTACGGCAATACGGCCGGCTGAGTCACCGACAGAGTCTCTATTGGAAGAGCAGCCTATAGAACCGTCGAGCCTTCAGTCCTTTTTGCCCACGCCAAACGGTGCTTCTTCGACTGAGGACGAAGGTTTAGCGCGTGACGACGATGCGCAGGTCGTTACGGTATGTGGGTCTCAGGATCATCCGGCGAATTTAGGTCGGCTTTGTGTAAAAGGCGCGTCGCTCCACGAAACTCTGTCGATGCATGACAGGTTGTTGTACCCGATGATCGATGATGAACGAGTAGGTTGGGATCAAGCACTCGACCTCGTCGCGACCCAGTTCAAAGCTACTGCAGAAAAACACGGTCCAGACTCGGTAGCGTTTTACCTTTCAGGCCAGTTGCTCACGGAAGACTACTACGTGGCCAATAAACTGATGAAAGGCTTTGTCGGAACGGCCAACGTCGA
>JBCCQO010000264.1:0-5109 GCA_039024595.1 Pseudomonadota bacterium
AGGCCCTCATCGTGGCTACACTCTTGAACGAGAAAAGCTTCTCGAGCGATCGGATCGAGTATCTCGATTGCCTTCTCGAAAAGGTCGGGAATTCGGTTGGTGAACATCTAAAGAGAATTGCTAACGACGCGGCGTCAAGTGCCTTTGGCTAAGCTGGCGTCGTCAAGCGTCGATGCAGCCACGCCTTTGCTAGACACCAATCGCGCTTTGCGGTCGCCAGCGATACGCCCAGGTAGTTGGCACTGTCCTCTATAGACAACCCGCTGAAATAGCGAAGCTCCACCAAACGCGCTTGTCTTGGATAAACGTCCGTGAGGGACAGCAGCGCATTATCCAGATCAATCAGCTCGACCGCTCGTGCCGGTGTCATAGCCTGAACCGGAAGGGTGCTGGTCGGATCCGCGTCTAAGGAGATCACCTCTTTGCGCTTGTCTCGTTTGTCGGCAAGGCGCTTACGCGCAGCGTCCAGCAAAACCCGACGAACCACCGTAGCGGTGATCGCGAAAAAGTGTTGTCGGTCCTTCCAGTCAGTGTTTCGCTGATTAGACAAGCGCAAGTACGCTTCACTGACGATATCGGTAGCTTGAAGGGTTATTGAACCGGCATCGCCATTTAGACCCGAGCGAGCAATACGATGAAGCTCATCGTAAATGAGAGGCAGCACCTCTGCCTCGGCAGCTTTATCACCGGCAGACCAAGCACGTAACAAAGAGGTTACGTCGGTCGTGTGCTCTGGGTAATCGGTGCCGCTCACGTTTTTACAAACTCAAAGTCTCGGGTATTAGCGCGTGCTAATCATAGAGCAAAAGTGCTTGTTGGGGTTGCTCATACGCCCATTGTTGCCATGATTTGACCACCATCAAAGTCACGCTCCAATGCTTGTTCGTAACGCGTGAGCAGCTGTTCTCGCACGCGGAGCTTTGTCTGCTGATGTGCCTTGCTGCCCAAGGCCGCAAGTTGGGCAGCAAATTCACCCGCTCGCTCCGTAAGACCATCCTCGGGTACGCACTCATCTAGAAAACCAACCGCAGCTGCCTGGGCAGGTGAATACACCTTCGCCAGAGCGACAGCGTTATGGAAAGACTCCTGCGCTAACCGCGATCGAGCGAGCTCAACGCCAAACCACGGCAGGGTCATACCGATCGCTACTTCGTTTAGGCCGATCTTGAAGTCACCAATTGCGCCAATTCGGTAGTCAGCGGATAGACAAAGAATCGCACCCATCGCCAAGGCATGACCGCTGACCGCTAGAACCACTGGTTGGGGGAAGCGTAGGATTCGTTCCGCCAGATCCGCACCCTCGCGGACGAGGCGAACCATACTCTCGTCCTGTCGTGCCATCGTTGCCAAATCGAAACCTGCGGAAAACGTCCCCGGCCGACCAGCCAGCACAACAGGTTTGTCTTTTTTCTCGCCATCATCGAAAGCGGCATTCAACTCCTCAGCCATTTCAAAGGACACCGCATTTCGTTTGCCATCGTCCATCACGATGCGCAGATAATCTTTCTCTTCGGTCAGCGAAACTAGCGCGCTCAAGGGAAGCCTCATTTCTAAACTGGGAACGCGGACTATACCGCGATAAGCAGCTCTCCTTCACCGCCGCTTCGTTGCAAAGATCGCGCTGAGCCACTGAGTCGCGGTAGAGTTAGGGCGGTTAGCAATTGGGAGAACTCGAACGATGGAAATAACACTCTACGATGTAAGTGTCCGAACTTACCTGCAAGGCCTGAACGCGATGAGGCAAATACTCGAAAAAGGTGAAGAACAAGCGCGCCAAGGGGCGCTGGATCTTAACGACATAGTTGAGTGTCGACTCCGCGACGATATGGCACCCTTTAGATTCCAGTTAGTGTCTGTCTGGCATCATTCACTAGGCGCCGTCCGAGGACTTAAGACTGGGATATTTTCCCCGCCTCCTAGCCTAGGCGACTTAGACTACGATCAACTCAAGGGTTTGATTGACGAGGCAATCACTGAACTCAGCAGCGAATCGGTTAACACCATCAATGCGCTGGCTGGTAAACCACTCTTATTCAAAGTAGGCGACAGAGAGATACCCTTTGTGAGCAATAATTTCATCCTCTCGTTCTCCGTACCTAACTTTAATTTTCACGCGACAACCGCCTACGACATGCTTCGGATGCAAGGTGTGCCTCTGGGGAAAATGGACTACCTAGGAGCGCTGCGTACCGGTGGTGAGTAGCACCCACTTACAGGTGTTGCCGTGAGTTTTTTTCGAGCCTTAGCTGTGAACGGACCTCGGGGTCTAACGCCTAGCTAGTACGGGTATCAACAGAATAAGAGAGTCGCACATGTACAAACACATCGAAGTCGAGTCGGAAGGGAAAATCGGACGCATCTGGTTGAACAGACCGGACCGCCTGAACGCCTTATCTATTGCACTGCTGCAAGAGCTTTCACAAGCTGCAGCTTGGTTTGATTCGCAGGAAGCGGTGCGCGTTGTCATTGTCGCCGGACGTGGTCGTGCTTTTTCCGCTGGGGCTGACCTTGAGGGGTTCCCGACACTACAAGACGCGGATTTGAGATCGGCAGCTGATGCGGGTCGATGCATGGCCGATGCCTTGGAAGGAATGCGAGCGCTGCTGCTGGCGAAAATTCATGGTTGGTGTGTTGGTGGAGGCCTTGTGCTTGCGGCCGCCTGCGATCTGCGGGTAGCCACGGACTCGGCGCGTTTTTCGATACCAGAAGTCGATCTGGGCATACCACTGGCATGGGGTGGCATTCCGCGGTTAGTGAGAGAAATCGGTCCCGCACGCACTAAAGAGTTGGTTGTGACCTGCCGGCCCTTTGACGCCACCGAGGCTCTCAGTGTTGGGTTTTTGAATAAGGTGGTAGCAGAAGAGGACTTGGAAGTTACCGTTAGCCAACTCGCTCATGACATTGCGGCCAAACCCGCTCTACCTGTATTTGCGACAAAGTCGCATACGAACGCGGTTACGGCCCACATGGTAGCCTTGGGCCGATCCTGGGCCGATGCGGACAGCCTCATCAGTGGAATTGTAGACAAAGAGTGTCAAGACGCCCGAGAAGCTTATCTCGCTAGCCGATTGAAGTAGACGAAAGTCGTAAGAGCATCATGCAGCGCTCAAATCGCCCACGGATTCCTGCCCAGCCAGATTGAAGAAGACCATTCGGTCGTAGCGATCCTCACCGAAGCAATGCCACATAACTTCGTCTTCATGCGTTTCGATACCGTAGTTGGCCACGACCAACTCATCGGTTATCGGCGAAATCGCAACGTCGTGAGGGAAGGTTAGGTGCTCGGAAACCACCAATCGAGGCGAGCGCAACGATAGGTCCTTCGGAGAAAACAAGGCAATCGTGTTATTGAGCGGATCGGCGAGAGCGAGCAACCCGCGACAGACATCGATGTTTTCAAACCTAGTGTAGTCGTTCGAAAGCAGCAGTTTTTCGGGAGTTTCGGGTAGTCCCTTTTGGAGATCGAAGATCATCACGCCGTTATTCACTGGCGTTTCAGTACTTCCGATTCGTTCTGCGATCAGCTTAAGCTCGACCAAACACTTGCGCAAAAAGTGTAGCAGCCCGTCAGAACCTGCCCATGCTCGTCTAAGCTTTTGGCGCCAATTCGACCGGGAAACTGGAAACGGCTTCTCTGTGGTGAAGCTCACAAAAAGCATGCGTGTTTTTGCATCAATCGCTACGCCTTTAGGGTGACCGTATCCGTTAAAACTCTCCGAGTTGAGATGTAGACACTCGCCGATCTCACCGGTAAGTCTGTCCCATTTGAAAATAGCGAGTCCGTTCTCCTTCCCACCACAGTAGGTCACATACAAGTGATCGCCATCGAGAGCCAAACTGTGTGGCTCGTAAAAAAGTTCGGAGGGCGCGACGGCTTCGCTGACCGGTTTGGCAGACGCTGCTCTTAAGTCGTAGCAACTTATAAACGTATGGCCACGTGCCTTTGTGCCCTTGCTGCTGACCACAAGATGAGAGTTGCTCAATGCCAGACCATGAGGCAGATCAAGCGCGGGACCTTCTGCACCAAACTCACGAATCAATTCCCGCGTTCGCGTGTTATAGAGCCTCACCCTGTGATCATCTCTCGCCGTTATGGCGAACATTTCGCCATCCGGTGTGAATTCTATGTCCGGCAGATAGCTAGGCTCTTGCGGGTTCGGGATCGCCCCGGAAAAAGCAACGCTAATCGTCCTACGTTCCGATGAGTTTTCTTCCATGGTTGTTACTAAGTGAAGAGGGGTTTTCAGCTACTGGAAACTCTGATTGTGTGCCAGGACAGATTCTCCGTAAAGCGTTCATCTCAGTCACAGACCCTGATCTTCACGGCTCTGCTGCCGAGACTGAAACATAAGGGACTACCCACTCAATCGCCCCAGCGTACCGTTCATACACAAACCGACCGTAAGCTGCTAACCAAACCGTAGCGCTGTGTTTGACTTCTGTTTTCAGAAAAAACGGGCTTCGCTCGGCGGTGTTCAGAATGAAGTGTTTTAACAAGACTCACAAAATCATACTGTTCTCTACTCTGGCATTGGCGCTGAATGCTTGTTCTGGCGGAAGTACAAGCGATTCTCAAAGTAATGCAGATGCCGATGAAAATGGAGAGGTGGGCGGTGCTACCATAGCCTGTGACGCACCCGTCGAGCGTATGCTCTCCGATAGCGGCGTTGAATTTGTCCGCACACCCGATGCCTGTTTTGACAACCTCGTAGACTTTCCTCAAGAAGCTCGATACGTCGATATCGATGGCCTGCGTCAGGCCTATGTCGAGGCCGGACCCGCTGATGGAGACGTAGTCTTGCTGCTCCATGGCCAACCGAGTTGGTCTTATCTGTACCGCAAAATGATTCCTGTTCTTGCGGACGCCGGTTATCGCGTGATTGCGATGGATCACCTAGGCACGGGGCGGTCGGACAAACCGACTGACATTGACGAATACACCTATCTTGTCCACACGGACCGCTTGGCACGCTTCATCATTGAGCTCGAATTATCGGAAATCAATCTATTTGTGCAGGACTGGGGGAGTTTGATTGGCTTAAAAGTCGCGGGCGAGAATCCCGACTGGTTCGCCAGCATCGCCGTGGGCGACGGCGCGCTACCGAACAT
>JBCCQO010000265.1:0-5096 GCA_039024595.1 Pseudomonadota bacterium
CCGCGATCAAGCCGTCAAAATCGCCGATCTGGGACGCTGCAGCGTGCTCGGCGATGAGATTCCTTATTGCCCGCTCGTCTTCAGACATCGTTTGCGCATGTATCGCCGATGCTATCAAACACATTACTAGAACTTGCAAGTATCTGGACATTGGCAGGGTTCTATTCGGCTACAAAGGTGTAAACGAGTATTTACGCGTCAGCCTTTCATGGACCTTCTTGCCATACGGTACTTACGCTCCTGGCCGGTAGTGGCGGTCATCTGCCTTTGAGCTAAACGCCCGCTAAAGCAAAAGCTCAACCAAAACTGACACTCTCCACAGGATCACGCCTGAACTATTACAGCTAGACAACAGGCGCTACGCCCTCAACTGCCGCGATGAGCAAGCGGGCTAGCCTTCATCAGGTACCGCAAAACGTTCTCAAAACCCGTTCCTGCGCTTGCGCAGGAGACGCCAAGTCCTGATCGGCAGAATCATAGGTAAATGGCTCGGCGACGCGCGCCAAGATTCTGGCGAAGACGCTATCGTCTCCATCCTCCGCCGCGCTGATGGCACGCTGCACCAAATGGTTTCTAGGAATGAACACTGGGTTAGCGATGAGCATGTCTTGCTGGCGCTGTTCCGGATCAACGGTCTCCTTTTCGAGTCTTTGCATCCACTTCGGAAGCCATTCCAGTAGTCTTACGCCCGGCGTGAACAATTCGTCGATGCTTGTCTGCGGGTTGGATGGAAAACCCTGCTCGGTTAAATAGCGAAAAGACAGCGTGAAGTCCGTTTGATCAGCCTGCAAGGCTTCAAACAGCTCGTTTACTAGCGGAGTGTCCTCGTCTTTTAACTGCGCGATGCCCAACTTCGCGGCCAAGCCTTCCCGATGAGCCTGTTCAAAAAGTTTCGGGAAACTTTGGATTGCCGTCGTGGCGAGTTCTAAAGCCTTCTCTGAATCTTGATCAATCAGTGGGAGCAGCGTTTCGGCCAAACGGGCTAGATTCCAGTGCGCAATCGCCGGCTGATTCTGATACGCGTACCGTCCTTGATGATCGATCGAGCTGAAGACGGTCGCGGGATCGAAGTTCTCCATGAATGCGCATGGACCGTAGTCAACAGTTTCTCCGCACAGCAGCATATTGTCTGTGTTCATCACACCATGAACGAACCCAAGTAATTGCCAGCGCGCGATCAATTTAGCTTGTGCACCGATTACCTGCTGAAGAAGGTCTAAGGCCGGGTTGTCCGATTCTGCATGGTCTGGGAAATGCCGCTGGAGTGCATGCAATGCGATGCGTTCAACACTGACGGTATCTTCCCGTGCGGCGAAATACTGCAGGGTGCCTACGCGAAGATGACTAGATGCAATTCGAGTCAGCACCGCGCCTTGTTCTGCGTACTCGCGAATTACCTGCTCGCCGCTGCGCACGGCTGCTAGCGCGCGGGTGGTGGGCACACCCAGTGCCGCCATTGCCTCGCTGACAATGTACTCGCGAATCACCGGGCCAAGCGGGGAGCGACCATCGCCCCCCCGTGACCAGGGAGTTCGGCCACTCCCTTTCAATTGGATATCGAAACGGCGCCCATCTTTGCCGACTATTTCGCCCAGTAAAACGGCGCGACCATCGCCCAACTGAGGGTTGAAGGTGCCAAACTGATGTCCTGCATAGGCGGTGCTGACGGGCTCAGAGCCGGGCAAGAGTTGGTTGCCGGCCAGCGCAGCGATCCCCTCGTCGGATCGCAGCCAAGGAATCGGCAGGCCCAGCTGCGTCGCGAGCGCATCATTTAGCATCAGCAGGCTTGGCGCAGCCACCGGCACGGGTTCGTGAGCCCGGCTAAACGGCTCTCCGAGTCGGGCGTAGCTGTTATCGAAGGGGATTTGCATGGATAAGTTTGCCGTTGTGCGTAGAGAAGTCTTGGCTAGCTGGTCGAGCATGGTTAATCTTTAGAGGATTGAACGCAACTTCGCAAACGACTCCACATGAGGGCACTCAAGATGCAGCTGGTTGGCGGCGAAAAAACGAACGATAAAGGCCATGAGGAGAGCGCTAGCCAGAAGCTCGACTACAGTTGGGACGTGCTGTTCCGCAACGCGACGGTTTTTGATGGTAGTGGGGAGCTGCCGCGGCGGATGGATATCGCGGTCCGCAAAGGGAGAATTGCCGCCAAAGGTACGGCCCTACCGGAAGCCCCAGCCAAGAAGATTATCGATTGCACGGGCAAATGGCTGATGCCGGGCTTGCTAGACATTCATACTCATCTCGATCTGGAAGTGGATCTCGACCCGAGACTGCCGGAGGTCGTGAGGCATGGCACCACGACCGTGCTGTTTGGCAATTGCAGTCTAGGCACGTGCTTCGGGCACCAGCGAGACGAATCCGGCCAGGATCCCATCGTTGATTGTTTTACCCGTGTTGAGAACATTCCCAAGCCGGTTCTGCGAAAGTGCGTCGATCAAATCAGCTGGGATGACACCGCAGGTTACTACGATCACTTTTCGGAGATTCCCCTGGGGCCGAACGTGGGGGCCTTCGTACCCCACTCCATGTTGCGCGTTGAGGCAATGGGGTTAGAGGCCGCTATCTCCCGCAAACCCACCGAAGCCGAGCTACAAAAAATGGAATCGCTGTTAGAGCAGGCGATGCAGCAGGGCTACTTGGGCCTCTCCACCGATGGGCTACCGTTTCATTATCTTGCCAACGAGCCACACACCGACAAGCGGATACCAACCCAGTTCGCCGGTTTCGGTGAGCTGCGCCGTCTCCTTAGAGTGCTTCGTAAATACGACCGGGTTTGGCAGACCACTCCCATCCTAGAGAATCGCGCGACCGCACTGCTTTATTTCATGCTGACGAGCGGTCGAATCTTCGGCAAGACCCTCAAAGTGTCTGCCTTATCTGCTATGGAGTTGGTGCTCGCTCCACGAGCGATGAAAGCCTTCCTTGGTTTTGCCAAGCTGATGAACAGCAAACTTTTTAAAGGCAATCTGCACTTTCAGGCACTCGGCACGAATTTTCGCGTGTGGTCTGACGGCATCGTGAGCCCATTATTTGAAGAACTGCCCTCAACCTCAAAGCTGATCGCCTATGAGTACGACGATATAGAAGGGCGCCACGCCCTTATGCACGATCCGTCGTGGGTAGAGGAGTTTCGGGCGGATTGGCACCACGGCCGCAGCGGCGGGGATTGGGCAAGCTTTAAAGCCCGTCTTGGCCTACCGGATCATCTGGTGATGCGCGATCTCGACCGGCTGGTCTTCGATGGCGCACCCGTTGCCGACTGGGATGGCGAGAACTTCCAGCAGGTCTTCGAGCGCATGGCTCGTTTTCTCGGGGGCGAGAATCAGGCCGCACGCTCGGACGCTGAGCGCGAGGCCTTTTCTAGCGCATCAGAAGTGCCAGCAGATGATGCCGAGTTCATGCTTTGGCTGATGCGTCGCTACGACAAAGGCTTCCGTTACTACGCTGATCTTTCGAATATCGGAAATCTCAGCACGATTGATTATTTGCTTCATCCTCAGGCGCTACCCGGATTCAATGATTCGGGTGCTCACATCACCAACATGGCTTTCTTTGATGCGAATCTGATGTCCCTGAAGCTAGCGCAACAAGAGGGAGATGAAACCGTCGCCAAAATGGTCCGCCGCCTTACGCGCGAACCAGCGGAGTACTTCAATATTGACGTCGGTTCTCTGGATCTAGGCGCGCAGGCCGATGTTGTGGTGATCGACCCCACTGTTTTACGTGACTGGGACTGCAATGACACGCGCCACTATGTGTACCGAGATTTGTTCGATCATCACCAGATGGTGAATCGTCCACCGGCCATAGTTCAAGAAGTCATGATTCGGGGACAGCTGGTGTGGGCGAACGGAGACTTTACGACCTCCTTAGGTGACGCACCCTTGGGCAGAGCGTTGCGGGCAGCGTGATTGGGGCGCTTAGCGCCCTTTTTATGCGCTATTCCATCTCTCCCATCGCTTCGTTCTCCCATCTCTCTGCTTTCCCGCCTCTTCGTTCTTTTATGTTTCCACCTTCCTAATGTCTGACGTTTCAGCGCCCTAAGCCGACGGCTTCGTGCTTTCTGCGCTGAACCCCGTCACTGCATGGGGATGGATTTTAGAGTCGGCACAAGACTGCCTCGATCATCGTGCTGATTCTCGTCGCCGCACACCTGTTGTGCACAAACTGCTAGTCTCTAAGGAAACAAGTAAAAAACTATTTTTATTGGGGGCAAGCTTGGAGACTCTTTTTCACGACTACCAGCGGGCTTCGAGAAACTTCGCGACTTTTTTTGGCGCAAGCCTACTAACAGTTCTTCTATCGTCGCAGTCAGTGTTGGCAAAACCATCCTCCGGAGAAAATGCGGAGCCCGGCGAGGAAACGATTCAGCGTGTCTTATCTTACGGTGTCGCGCCACCGAAGATTGCTCCCGCACGGGGTGCTGAATCTGCAGGTCCTTATGATCGCTTGATTATTGCAAATGCGATGCTAATTGCCGGCACGGGTGCGCCTCCCTTTGGTCCTATGCTGATAGAAATACGGCAGGATCGAATCGCCAGTATTCGGCCTATGAGTACTGGGCTACCCAACGATTTCAAAGATGCCGAAGTCATCGATGTTGCCGGTAGCTATGTATTACCCGGGTTTATCGACGCGCACGGTCACCTAGGAACACCCAGCCATGCACCAGCAGGCGCGCTCACGGATCCTGAATACGTATTAAAGCTTTGGCTCGCTCACGGGGTAACAACTGTGCGTGAAGTGGGCGCTATGATGGGACTAGAGTGGACCCTTAAGCATAAGAGGCTTGCGGAAACGGGGGAGATTTCCTCACCCCGGCTGCGCGTTCATGCGCGGTTTCCTTCGTCAACGGCGACGGAGCCCGAAGCCAAAGCCTGGGTGAGAGCCGTCCGCAAGAAAGGTGCAGACGGCCTTAAGTTTATCGGTGCTCGGCCTCTACCGTTCTCGGCAGCGATGGAAGAGGCTCAGCGGCTCGGAATGAAAACGGCTTACCATCACGCTCAACTTTCCGTCGTTCAGACCAACGTGCTCGATAGCGCCCGGTTGGGACTCGACAGCATGGAACACTGGTATGGTTTGCCCGAGGC
>JBCCQO010000266.1:0-5062 GCA_039024595.1 Pseudomonadota bacterium
CTGGCGAATTCTGCAACACCATCATGCTCATCGCCTGTTGCGGTTTTCGATCAACTACGATTGGCGACTGTGTGGGTGATTTGTGTTGCGCAACTTATGGTGATTCCCGATGACAGATACTAGCCGCAAGTACCAGCGCCCGTTACTCAGACCAGCTACGAGTATCGACTTTGAGCGTTAGTCATGGACATCGACGACTAGCACTAGTGACAAGCAAAGGCGGTTCGCTGGGGGATGAAAAAAACGATCGCTAGAATCCTTCCGCTGGCTTTTTCCTTTGCCGTTGCCTGTCCAATATCCGTGATCGCGCAAAGAGCTGAGGAAAACGCCGTCACTTCTGCAGATGATGCATTTGGAAGGCGCGTTGGAAGCGAACAAATAGGTCTCTATAGTCCAAGTAATGTTCGCGGTTTTTCCGCAGTAGCCGCACAGAACGTTCGCATCGAAGGTCTGTATTTTGACCGGCAAGGTGCCTTCACCTCAGCGATCGAGGAGTCTTCATCCATCCGCGTGGGTATTTCTGCACTCGGATACCCTTTTCCTGCGCCGACCGGGATCGTCGATTACACGCTACGCAGGGTCGGAAAAGAGCAGGTCATTAGCACTCGCGCCGGTTTCGGAAATTTTGTAGCTCCGTTTGTATCCGTCGATGCGGCGCTAAAGGTCACAGCTGATATGGATCTCAACATCGGCGTCGGCTTTGAAGAGTTCGCTACCGCCGAAGGATCGGACTTTTACGTTGCCCGCTACGGCGGTGTCGCTCGTTGGCGTCCGGTAGAGAACGTGGAACTCTCAGGTTTTTATGGACGCTACGACTACTGGGATGAAGAGCAGGCTCCTAGCTTTTTTACGGCGGGATCGTTTCTGCCTCCGAGGATTCCCAGGGGGAAGTTTTTTGGTCAGGACTGGGCGGAGTGGGAGGGGCACTCGCAGAACTACGGGTTTATCGCGAAATCGACGGTTGGGCCTTGGGAAATCAACGCAGGCCTATTCAACTCTCGGTTCACCATAGACGATTTTGGCGCTGCGCTCTTTACCGACACGCAACCGAATGGCCTGGCCGATAAGCGCTTTCTACTTGGTGAAAATCAGCGCGATGAATCGTTTTCGGGAGAGCTGCAGCTCCTTCGACGATTTGTTGAGGGGCCACGCCTGCATAAGGTATTCGCCTCTCTGCGAGGACGTCGCGTAAACAACGACTTCGGCGGCTTTGCCTCGGTCAGCTTAGGGGTCAGCCCGATTGCCGAGACCACAAATGAACCAGAACCCGAGGTATCTCCCGGCAGTCTGACAGAGGATCGCATCCGACAGTGGACAGGTGCTTTCGGGTACGAGTTGCGTTGGCAAAATCAGTTCGAAGTAAGCCTAGGGGTACAGAGAACGTCTTACGAGCAAACCGTGACCTTGCCAGGAGAGCTTGCTTCCGCGACTAGCGACGAGCCTTGGCTTTGGAACGCATCCGCAGCATTTACCGGGTTCGACAGGCTTGTCATTTACGCGGCGGCCACGCGAGGACTCGAGGAAAGCGGCACGGCGCCGCAGAACGCCACAAACGCTAACCAAACGTTACCCGCACTCCGTACTCGCCAGGTCGAAGCGGGTATCCGCTATACCTTGCCCCACAATATGCGTCTGGTCGCTGGTTTGTTTGATGTGAGAAGACCGTACTTTGAACTCGATAGCAGCGACAATGTGTTTCGCGTGCTGGGGGAGGTCAGTCACCAAGGGGCCGAGATCTCCCTAGCCGGATCACCGACACCGGGTTTGGATCTTGTATTCGGCGCCGTCCTTCTTAACCCAAGGGTTAGCGGAGAAGCCGTCGATGATGGGCGTCTCGGTAAGAAACCCCTAGGTCCGATTGAAACTGTGCTGGACGCGCGCCTGAATTACCGCATCCCTTGGTTCGACAAACTCTCCCTTGATGCGGGCATTGCTTACACGGGCGACCGTGTGGCTCGTATCGACAATAGCGTTGAAATCCCTGAGCGAGTCATCATCGATGTTGGGGCGAGGTATCGTTTTGAATTCGCCGGCGCACCCGCCTTGCTACGGATGCAGCTCGGAAACCTTACTGATGAATTCGGTTGGCGCGTTTCAAGGGGTGGGAGCTTTCGCTACGAACCGCAACGGCGCTTATCTATGACCTTAACGGTGGACTACTAAGGTTGTACTAGTCAGTCGTGCAAGGCAGATTAAAACGGTACGAATTCCCTAAGGTGATGGGCCCGTTAAACGATCACTCCCGAGCGCGAATCCCGTCAACGAGCAAGTCCGCAACCAAATTCGCCTGACGCTCTATCGCATCTTCAGACTGTAAGGATTCCCCTTCAAAATGCTCCGACAAGGCCGGTGCGCAAAAGGGCAGTGACCCGCCGAAGGTAATCAGGAAAAACAATGTGCGGCCATCGGGAGCCCGAATGGCTGAGCTATCGTCAAGCTGCTCTATCGCGTTAACCCACGCTTTACCCACCGGGTCGAGATATCTCGACATTAGATACTCCAGGCGCTCACCACCCTGCGCACCTTCATCCAGCAGTATTCGAACGCAGCCCGGATAGCGAGCTGAGAGCCGAACGGACACACGAATGAACTCGCGCGCGGCGTCTGCCGGGTTTTCGGCGTTTGCGGGCGTGGGTGCAAGCTGAATCATCTGGTCTCGGAGTGAGCGAAAGTAGACATCGACACAGGCCTCCCAAAGCTCGCGCTTAGACGCAAAGTAATGGTGGACGAGGCCATGACTCACATTCAGTTCTCGCGTCAGCGCCCGAATTGACATGGCTTCAAAACCGGAAGCGGCGAACGCGTTTATCGCCGCATCCAAAATTTGCTCTCGGGAAACGGCCGCCTCATGGATCTGAGGCCGACCGCGTCGACGGCTAACTGCTTGATTCAAATGTTGGGGCTCCTTCGCAAATGTAGAAGAAACAACTTATATCCTAGAGCGAAGGCGCACAGTATTAGACGGTTTGCCTCGGTGCAACAAACCCGTCCTCGCGCGTCCACATTAGCGGAAACTCTTCGCACTCAATCGGATCGCCATTTTTGAGACGGGCGCTCTTTGGGGAGTCTGGTGGCGTTCCCATCCGCTCAAGGTAGCGGATGTCGTCGCCAAGGTAGCGCAGAGTCATTGCGCGTCGGTGCCGCGTTTGGCTGGTATTACCGGTCGATCCGTGCCACGTCTTCACGTGATGCACGATAATGTCACCGGGTTCCGCTGGGCAGTAGACTACGTTGAACTCCTTCTCGTTCGCCTCTACATCGGGAAGGTCTTTGCCTTCTGAGCCTGGGAAGGAGGCCTGGCTGACAAAGAGGTTTGGCTTGTAGAGTTCGCCCCGGTGCGATCCCTTGGCGTAACCCATCATGCCGTTTTCTTCGTCCACCTTTTCCATCGGCATCCAGAACGTGCAGCACTGTTCGCCTTCGTGATGGAAATAAGTCGCGTCTTGATGAAAGGCCGTACGCTGCAGGGAGTTTGGCTGTTTCCAGAAAAGCTGATCGCCGTAAAAGCAGATTCTTTCCGAGCCCATCAGCTTGGCGGCTATTGGACCAAACGGACCTCTCGTCCCAAGTTCATTCAGCGAAGGGTAGTTTTGGCAGTTGAATCCCCCCGCTTTGAACTTTCCGTTCCCCGCTTTCGGCGTTTGCGAGGTGCTATCGCCCTCATTGAGTATCTCTAGCCCCTGGGCCTCAAGTCCCTTAGCTAATTCGCCAAAGTCTGAACTCGCCAGTCCGTTCGACTCGTCGTCCATGACCTCCATAAATACCTTCTCCATGCGGACAACCAAGTCCGCATCGAGGATGCCTTTTAGATGGACCATACCATCGGTTTTGTATTGCTCTACTTCTTCTGCGGTGACTGGTCGTATCTGACCTGCTGCTAGTTGCTCTGTTTGCATTTTTCTTGACCTCGCTCAGTTTTGATTAATGCTTTTATTAGACACTCAGCAAATTAAATAAAATATTAGTCATACGACTAATTAAAATCAAATTTTTTTTCAGCCAGGTTGCTTGGCGAATTTGATCAGAAGAGCAGTGAAGGTCTTTAATGCAGAAGCGGGCGTGTTTCGTCGCGGATCCGCAAAGATTTTGGTGATGGCGGACTGCCCATTTTTACGCCACGAAAAGAGCGTATCGGACAGCCCGCCTAGCGAGGGTGAAGTGCAGCGGTTTAAAGGTCTTCCGAAAACTCTCGACCCGGTACATGGCGTAACCACCAATCGTCTGGCTGCACCGGGGCACCGTCTTTACCCAAAATGGTGAGCGACGGGCACGAGCCTGCGTCTCCGGAAATGGTGATGTGGTCACCGTCAAAAGACTTGAACGTCATTTCGACGGTTTCTCCGTAGGTCGGAGCCTGTTCAAGCAAGATTCCAACCGTGATGCGCTCACCCATACGAATAGAGTCGTAATAGTCTGAGTAGTAATGCACTCCAGCCATGTTTCGACCGATCGAAATATTCGCCGCGAGTTTGTCGAGTTCTCCCTGGATCGTGAGCACGGTCTGTCCGTTACCCACGTCATGCAAACGCGAACCAGGATCGCCCGATGAAGGCGAGAGATCTGGCTCGTACATCGTAGTCGTCGGCTTACCATTGCTCTCAGGGCTATACAGCGGCCGCTCAACGAAGCTGTTAGCGCCTTCAAACATTTCGAAAAACGCTTTCAGTACTGTCACGCAACCTCCCGCGACTGTCGCGTGCCCCGCGCCGTAAGCCGGATGCATCGGCGAACCTTCGGGGAACGCCATTGGCAGCAGCAGGTTCTTGTTTTTGAACTGCGTTTTGTTGACCCCGGGATACACGGAAGTGCTATGACTGACGTTACGTAAGGCCACGGTCGTGGCCAGATTCTGCGCGTTATTGTGGGCAACGATCGCCGCCTGCATCCCAGCGGGAATATCCGCGAGTGCGTCAGCGAATGCCGCTGACGCGGATCCTAACTCAGAATCCTTTCCCAAATTGGCAAGGGTCAGTCGCCCACCGAGTGCCTCCGGTCTTGCCCTGCGGTGGTAGTTGAACTTTTGCCGTCGAACCGCCTTCAGACAGCGGGTGGCAACTTCGCA
>JBCCQO010000267.1:0-5054 GCA_039024595.1 Pseudomonadota bacterium
TGGTTTTTCTGGAATGAAGTTTCAGGCGATTGCTAGCGAACGAGATGACTTTGACAGTTGGGTCGCTGAGGTCAAAGCTTCTGGACAAAGCCTTGACGATGAGCATTACGTCCAACTCAAAAAGAAGTCTCGTGACGTAGCACCCATGTATTTCACGCTTGAAAACCCGTTACTGTTTAGTGACATCATCGAATCCTATACCGGAGGCTTTAATGGCGGCAGCTAACCATACGGTCGTTACCGAACCGCATTGGCTGTACGGAAAACTGACACTCGACTCGGTCCCGTACCACGATCCCATTCTGGTCACGACGTTTTCCGTGGTAATCCTTGGATCTTTGGGCTTGCTCGGTGCGCTTACTTACTACGGCCGTTGGAAGTATCTGTGGGATGAGTGGTTCACTTCAGTCGATCATAAAAAGATCGGCATCATGTATATCTTTACTTCGATCATCATGCTGCTTCGTGGCTTCTCCGATGCGATGCTGATGCGCTCGCACCAAGCGATTGCGGTTGCAAGTGAAAGTGGCGCCGGGTATCTGCCACCGGAACACTACGATCAGATCTTCACCGCGCACGGTGTCATCATGATCTTCTTTGTCGCCATGCCGCTGATCGTCGGCCTCATGAACATTGTTGTGCCCCTGCAAATCGGCGCTCGAGACGTGGCTTTCCCGTTCTTGAATTCTCTGAGTTTTTGGCTGTTTGTCGCCGCGGCGCTAATGCTAAACATCTCTTTGTTTCTTGGTGAGTTCGCCGCGACCGGTTGGCTCGCTTATCCACCACTTTCGGGTATTGAGTACAGCCCCTGGGTCGGGGTCGATTACTGGTTGTGGAGTCTGCAGATTTCCGGGATCGGCACATTGATGACCGGTATCAACTTCGTTGTCACGATACTTAGAATGCGAGCGCCGGGCGTTACGCTGATGAAGATGCCTGTGTTCACCTGGACCTCCCTGTGCGCGAATGTGCTCATCGTTGTGTCCTTCCCCATTCTTACCGTGTGCATCACGTTGCTCACGTTGGACCGTTACATCGGTACGCACTTCTTTACCGGTGATATGGGCGGCAACCAGATGATGTATGTGAATCTGATTTGGGCATGGGGCCACCCGGAAGTTTACATACTGATCTTGCCGGCTTTCGGGATCTTTTCCGAGGTTACGGCGACCTTTTCCCGTAAGCGCTTGTTCGGCTACAACTCGCTCGTGTACGCCACCGCCTGCATCATGTTGTTTTCCTTTGTTGTGTGGTTGCACCACTTCTTCACCATGGGCGCTGGCGCAAACGTAAACGCCTTCTTCGGAATTGCGACCATGATTATCTCGATTCCCACAGGGGTGAAGCTCTTTAACTGGCTGTTCACAATGTACAAGGGGCGCGTGGAGTACTCGTCGCCGATGTGGTGGACGGTGGCTTTCTTCCTGACCTTTGCGATTGGGGGAATGACTGGCGTAATGCTCGCGATTCCAGCGGCGAATTATGTCTTCCATAACAGCTTGTTCCTGGTCGCGCATTTCCACAATGTGATCATCGGCGGTGTGCTCTTCGGCTACTTTGCGGGGCTCACCTACTGGTGGCCCAAGGCTACCGGGTTCACCCTGGACGAGCGCATGGGTAAGTGGGCCTGCGGTCTGTGGACGGTCGGTTTCTTCCTAGCCTTCATGCCGCTGTATGTACTTGGCTTCATGGGTATGACTCGCCGCTTGAACTATTACGAGAATCCGGTCTGGAACAACTGGCTATTGGTTGCAGGTTTAGGCGCAATCGTGATTCTACTCGGCATATCCGTTCAGCTCTATCAATTGGTTGCCTCGATCCGAGATCAGAGTAAGAACCGAGATCTAACAGGAGATCCCTGGGGCGGGCGCACCCTTGAGTGGTCGATCGCTTCACCGCCACCGTTCTACAACTTCGCGAAAGTTCCGCAGGTGCGTGACCGTGACCACTGGGCTGACATGAAGCAACACGGCCTCGCTTGGCGTAGGCCAGAAAGCTACGCGCCGATTCACATGCCGAGCAATACCTGGGCGGGCGTTGTGGTGTCGGCCTTTGCGATGCTGATGGGAATGGCGATGGTGTGGCATGTCTGGTGGGCTGCGATCGTCGGTACCTTCGGTATGTTTGCCACCTTCTTTGTATACAACTGGAAAAAGGACGATGGCTACTATGTCGATACTGCGACGATCGAAGCACTAGAGGCTCAACACTACGCCAATATCGAGCTTGCGAAGCGCAAGCGAGACGAGGTCGATCACGACGTTGCGGAGGAGGGGCTCGCGATCAGTATTTAGCCTGGTGCTAAGTACCGATCTCGACTGGAGCACTTATGGACTACGTTGCAGAACCTATCCCCGAAGGATACACCGGTTACGTTGAGGAGGAGCATCACCACGACTATGCCGGCGATACCGTATTCGGTTTTTGGGTCTACATACTCAGCGACTGCATTCTCTTTGCGACTCTGTTCGCTGTCTTTGCTGTAATCGGCGAGAACTATTACGGCGCACCCGATGCGCATGAGCTGTTTGAACTCGATTATGTGCTAGGAGAAACAGCGCTCCTACTGTTCAGCAGTTTTACCTTCGGCATGGCGATGCTGGCGGCAAATGTCGATAATATGCGCGGCCTTCTACAGTGGCTTGGGGCAACCTGGTTACTCGGTTTTGGCTTCCTGGTTATGGAGGTCAACGAGTTTATCCATTTTACTCACGAAGGCGCTGCCGCATGGAGTAGCGGAGCCTGGTCTGCTTTCTATGGCTTGATCGGTACCCACGGCCTTCACGTTTTTGCCGGAATGATCTGGATGGTTTTTCTCGTATTTCAGCTTCGCCAGGGGGGGCTGACCATGAGAAACCGTACCCGCCTAATGTGCCTGAGTTTGTTCTGGCATTTTCTCGACATAATTTGGATCTGCGTGTTTAGCGTAGTTTATCTGATGGGAGTTATGTGATGAGTGAGCATTCGCCCGGTGGGGCGGCGCACGGCAGCGTCAAAGAATACGTCAACGGTTTGCTGCTATCTCTGGTGCTAACAGCAGTGCCCTTTGCCATTGTAATGAGTGGTGCGGTCACGGGGCCCGCTGCGGTGGGTGTCGTTTTGCTTTGTGCGGTGGGTCAGGTCTTTGTACAGCTCATCTTTTTTCTGCACATGAACACCTCATCAGAACAGATGTGGAATGTGACTTCGGCCGTATTTGTCGTTGTACTCGTGGCGATTCTGATCGTTGGCTCCATTTGGATCATGAATCACCTGAATCACAACATGCTCATGGGTCACTAGCCTCGTGCACTCGCAAAACGCAGGCGAACTCGAGTTATCCCCCGTATTCCTCCGCTGGCTGATCGGCGCTGGCGCGGCTTTCGTTCTCACGCTCGTGTTACTACTCGTCGTGAGTTCGGAACGGGGTGTACTGGGCAGTACAAAACCGGCCAGTTACGGCGGTGACTTTACACTCACGGGGGAATACGGTGATGTCGCGCTCTCCGATTTTCGCGGGCAGGTGGTTCTTCTGTACTTTGGTTTTCTGAACTGTCCTGAGGTGTGCCCCGCATCGATGGGTGTTTATCAGAAAACCTTAAACAGCTTGTCGGTCACAGAGCTGCTTCATGTACAACCGCTCTTGGTCACGATCGATCCGGCGAGAGACTCTGCGCGTCAGGTAGCCGACTTTGGCGCTTTCTATCATGAGAGCATAATGGGCTTAACGGGCACGCCTGCACAAATCGCGTCGGTCGCCGATCAGTACGGGGCCTACTTTGAGCCTGTCGACTCGACGGACCCGGATCTCGATTACGTGTTTGAACATACATCGCGCTACTACGTGATTGATCAGCAAGGCCAACTCGTAGATGCAATGCGACACAGCACCACCGCCAATGAGCTCATCGCAAGAGTGCGATCTTTGCTGCGCTAGCGGTTGCGATGCGGGCTCTCGGTACAGGCTAGTTAGAGGTAAAAGTGTTTAAACCAACGCGAATATCGGTTCTTTTTGCGGGGATATGCTCCATTGTTTTGGCAATGGGCATCGCGCGCTATTCGTTTACCCCCATGATTCCCCAGATGATCGCGCAAACACCTATGGATAAAGCGCTGGCCGGCTGGCTCGCAGGCTGGAACTACGTCGGCTACCTCGTTGGCTTATTCATCGTCTGGCTGGTTACGGATCTGCGCACGAAGGATTTCATGTATCGCTATGCGCTGATAGTAGCCTTTCTTTCGACGCTAATGATGGCAGCGCATGATCATTCGCTCGTTTGGTATGCGAGCCGCTTTATCGCCGGTGTAAGCACCGCAGTGGTCTTTATGCTGGGAACCGGTCTGGTGATGAACTGGTTGCATCACCATCACCATGAAGGTGAGCTCGGTATGCACTTCATGGGGATTGGATTTGGCATCATTGCCTGCGCGCTAGTGGTTGATTTGACTGATCTAGGTTCTGCGTGGCCCCTAAGCTGGCGTCTTCAATGGGTTGCTCTTGCCGCCGCAGGCCTTGTGTTTTTTGTGCCCGCATTTTTCATGCTTCCACTTCCCGGCGAGAAAGAGGTGGAAATGGCGAGAGAAGGAGAGATGCTGGTGAAGGTCGACCCACCGAGCAACACCTGGTTATGGTTTCTGTCTATCGCTTACTTTTGCGCTGGTTTCTCCAACACGCTGAATGTGACCTTTACCTCCTTGATGGCGGAACTACAGCCGCTCATTGGCTTGGGAGCCCGCATATGGGAGGTGGTGGGTATCTCCGCCGTAATCGCCCCAATATTTTGGGATCGAGTAGCGCGGGCGATTGGCAGCCTTGACGCGCTGCGTGCCGCGTTTATTCTCAATATTCTCGGCAACTTAATCCTGGCTTCACAGCTGAGCATCTACACCACGGTGATCGCAGCCATTCTCTTCGGAGTGACCTTCATCGGTATAGTTTCTCTCACCTTAAGTACCGTGGGACGCCTCTACGGTACTCGTGGCACTCAGGTGATGGCTCAGTTGACGCTGGGGTACTGTGTGGCACAGATTCTTTCTCCGATACTGTTTGGCAGCCTCGCCTCACTCACCGGAAA
>JBCCQO010000268.1:0-5044 GCA_039024595.1 Pseudomonadota bacterium
CCGGAAGATCTAGTGCTCTACATCGAGACACCTTCCTTAGAATTGACCAACGAACTTATGGCGCAATGCGATCGCGTGCTGGCGACCGGTGGTGGCGCGATGGTTCACGCGGCTTACTCCAGCGGCACACCCGCTCTTGGAGTCGGCGTTGGCAACGCCTGCATAACGGTGGACGACACCGCTAACCTGGACGAAGCTGCCGAAAAAATCCGCATCTCAAAAACACTGGATCTCGCGGCGAGTTGCTCCTCCGACAATTCAGTTCTTGCTTTTGCCTCTATCTACGATGCGTTGCTAGAAAAGTTGCAGCAAGAAGGCGGTTATGTTGTAAACCCGGAAGAGAAGCAAAAACTCCAGCAAACGCTATGGGAAGATGGCCATCTCAACACCTCGATCGTCGCTCAGCCGGCCGCCACTATTGCGGCGATGGCGGGCCTTGAACTTCCCGAAGGCAAACAGTTTTTTATCGTTCCTGAAACCGGTGCGGGCGCAGACTATCCCTTTTCCGGGGAGAAGCTATCCGTAGTCATGACCCTGTATAAAGTGGCCGATATTCAGGAAGCTATTGAACTTGTCGATGCGATTCAGGGCTACCAAGGTCGAGGCCACTCCTGCGGCATCTATTCCTACTCGGATGACAACATCATGGCCTACGCCAACGCGACCCACACCTCCCGCGTGATGGTGAATCAACCGCAGGCTGCGTCTAACAGCGGTAATCTCTGGAACGGGATGCGCCAAACCTTCTCCCTGGGCTGCGGCTCTTGGGGTGGCAACTCGACCAACAACAACATCACCTGGCGAGATCTCATCAACGAAACCTGGGTTTCGAAACCGCTAGCGCAAACCAAGGTAATTCCTTCGGACGAAGAGCTTTTCGGATCTGTCATCGCCAAGTTTGCGGAATAAGTCATGGACTTTTCTCTGAACGACGAGCAGCAGGCTTTCGTCGACAGCGCCCGGGCCTATTCGGACGGTGTGCTTGCGCCAAACGCGGCGGAGTGGGACGCGACTTCTTATTTCCCAAAGGAAGCTCTTGCCCAGGCGGGCGAACTGGGTTTCATGGGTATGTACACACCAGAGGCAGCCGGTGGCCTGGGTATGAGCCGCCTGGACGCCAGCCTCATCGTGGAAGAACTCGCTAAGGGCTGTACGACCACAGCGGCATTTCTGACGATCCACAATATGGCTACGAACATGATCGGTAAGTACGGCACCGAATCAGTCGTAGACGAGTGGTGCCCGGAACTCGTTATGGGAACCAAGCTCGCATCCTACTGCCTGACCGAGCCCGGCTCCGGTTCCGATGCCGCCTCCCTGCGGACGAGTGCGGTCATCGACGGAGACCACTACGTGGTCAACGGAAGTAAGGTATTCATATCGGGTGCTGGCGAGACCGATGTTCTGGTCGTGATGCTGCGTACTGGGGAAGCCGGTCCAAAGGGAATATCGACGCTCCTCATCCCCGCGGATGCAGAGGGCATCTCTTACGGAAAAAACGAAGAGAAAATGGGTTGGAAAGCACAGCCCACACGCATGATCAGCTTCGACAATGTGCGCGTTCCCCTGGAGAACCGGCTCGGAGAGGAAGGCCAGGGCTTTGCGATAGCGATGGAGGGTCTCGACGGAGGGCGAATCAATATCGCAACCTGTAGCGTGGGCACGGCGCAGCAGGCTCTTGAAGAAGCCACCGCCTACGTTCAGGAACGCAAGCAGTTTGGGAGCGCGATAGCCGAGTTCCAGGCAACGCAGTTTACGCTGGCGGACATGCTCACAGAGCTGGTAGCTGCACGGCAAATGATTCGCCTGGCTGCCAGCAAGCTCGATGATGGCGACCCGCAAGCGACAACGTTTTGCGCGATGGCAAAGCGCTTTGCTACGGATGTGGGCTTCAAAGTAACCAACGACGCGCTGCAGCTGTTTGGTGGCTATGGCTATATCAAAGAGTACCCACTAGAACGACATGTACGAGATAACCGCGTCCATCAAATCCTCGAAGGAACTAACGAAGTTATGCGCGTCATCATTTCACGCAGATTACTGGTGGACGGCGCTTTGGAGATGATCAAATGACAGAGAGCACATCAGAAAAGCTCAAGGTAGAAATTCGCGATCACACTGCGCTCATTACGATTGACAATCCGGCCGCAAACACCTGGGACACAGAAAGCCTACCGGCGCTTAAGGATTTGGTGGAAAAGTTGAACGCCGATAAGAGCATATACGCATTGGTGCTGACCGGTGCCGGGGAAAAGTTCTTCTCGGCTGGGGCCGATCTGAAGCTTTTCGCCGATGGCAACGCGAGTACCGCCGAGACTATGGGACGCTTTTTTGGCGCAGCCTTTGAGACTTTGGCGGACTTCAATGGAGTTTCTATCGCAGCCATCAATGGCTTTGCGATGGGCGGCGGCCTTGAGGTGGCGCTGGCCTGCGATATCCGTATCGCTGAGGAACACGCCCAGATGGCGCTTCCCGAGGCAAAAGTGGGCTTACTACCCTGCGCAGGAGGTACGCAGCGGCTGGCACAACTGGTCGGTGAAGGCTGGGCAAAACGCATTATTCTGTGCGGCGAGCGAGTGAAGGCGGACAAAGCACTCGACATTGGCTTAGTCGAAGAAGTCGTGCCGGCGGGTGAGGCCCTTGGTGTGGCGCTGGCTATGGCGGACAAGGTTGGCGAGCAAAGCCCCATCGCCGTCTCTTTTTGTAAAGAGCTGATTCATACCGCTCGGGATGCGACCATACCCGATGGCTTGGTCAACGAGCGCACAAAGTTCGTCGAGCTGTTCAGCACGGAAGATCAGCTCGAAGGCGTCAACGCCTTTTTAGAAAAACGAAAGGCTAATTGGAAAAACGCCTGATGACTCAGCCAGTACTGTTTGAAGAGCTCTCAGCGGGCGACAAAAAGCTAGGACGCATCACCCTTAACGCAGAAGCGACGCTCAATTCCCTGACCTTAGAAATGGTTGATCTACTTCAGGGGACGCTCGATAGCTGGAATGCGGATAGCTCGATCGCAGCGGTATTTGTTGAAGGTGCTGGTAGTAAAGCCTTTTGTGCCGGTGGCGATGTACAGGCGCTACACGCTTCCGCCACGGAAACACCTGGCGGTCCCTGCGTGTATGGTGAAGCTTTCTTTACCCGTGAATACCGGATGAACTACACGCTGCACACCTACAGCAAACCCATCGTCTGCTGGGGCCACGGCATCGTGATGGGCGGCGGGTTGGGCGTAATGGCCGGCTGCTCTCATCGCTTGGTAACAGAACGAACCCGGATCGCAATGCCTGAAATCACAATTGCGCTTTTTCCGGACGTCGGCGGTAGCTGGTTCCTGAATCACGCGCCCGGGAGGAGCGGCGAGTTCCTTGCACTGACCGGTGCTTCCATTAATGCGGCCGATGCGATCTTCATCGGCCTTGCGGATCGCTTTATTGGAAGCGAGCACAAACAGGCGGTGCTGGATGGATTGTTAGCGCAAGCGTGGACGGAAGATGTCGAGAAGAATCATGCGTTGGTAAGACATGTGCTCCGCCCGTTCTCGGAACAAAGCGTGGGCTGTCGCCCGGCAGGCCAGGTGGAACCTCATCTCGAGTCAATAAACGCGCTCATGGACGGTGACAACATCCACCAGGTTATTGACCGTATTACGGCACAAGACACCGACGACCCCTGGCTTGCAAAGGCCCGGGATAGCCTCGCCCACGGATCAAAGCTCGCGGCGCTATGGATAGATCGGCAGCTGCAAGAGACACGACATAGCTCGCTCCGAGAAGTGTTCCAAAGCGAGATTCGCCTGGCGACGCATATCATTCGACATCCAGAGTTCTCTGAAGGTGTACGTGCCCTACTCATCGACAAAGATCGCCAACCCGCCTGGCTCTACGCGACATCTCGGGATGTTCCGGTCGAGGTTTTGGACGGTTTTTTTAAAGAGCCCTGGCCGCAAAACCCTCTTGCGGATCTGAACTAAGGAGAAGCAAATGGCAAACGTCGGGTTTATTGGCCTAGGCAATATGGGCGGCCCCATGGCCCTCAATCTCGTTTCCGCCGGGCACAAGGTGAAAGTTTTCGACCTGATGCCCGAAGCCTGCGCTGAGCTCCAACGGGCCGGAGCGACGGTAGCTGAGTCCACTATTGCGGCGGCGACCAGTGTCGACTATGTCATTTCTATGTTGCCTGCGGGCAAACACGTAGCGGGTATCTACCTGGGTGAGGAAGGACTGCTCGCGCAGTTGGATGAGCGTACCACCGTGCTCGATTGCAGCACCATCGACGCTCCGACATCCCGGCAGGTAGGAGAAGCTGCCGCAACACTGGGCATCGGATTTATGGACGCGCCGGTATCGGGCGGTGTCGCGGCCGCTGCGGCCGGAACCTTGGCATTTATGTGCGGTGGTAGCGCTGAGACCTTCGAAAAAGCCAAGATGATACTCGCCGATATGGGCAAGAACATCTTCCACGCCGGCCCAGCGGGAGCGGGCCAGGTAGCGAAGGGTTGTAACAATATGCTCCTGGCCATTCATATGATCGGCACGACCGAAGCGCTCGAAATGGGAGTTCGAAATGGCTTGGACCCCAAAGTACTCTCCCAAATCATGCTCGCCAGCTCAGGACGCAACTGGTCCTTAGAAGTCTACAACCCCTACCCCGGCGTGATGGAAAACGCGCCCGCGAGCAATGATTATCAACCCGGATTCATGGTGGATCTAATGGTTAAGGACTTGGGCCTGGCGCTCGCGATTGCGGAGAACAGCGGCGTCGATAACCGTATGGGTAAGCTCGCCGGCGAGCTGTACCAATCGCACCAGCAGGACGGCAATGGTCAGCGCGATTTTTCCAGCGTTCTGGAGCTGATTAAAAGCTAATGCCCTCGCCAAGGGGGCGTGTCGCTAAGGTTCTTGAGGCGGCTCAGCTTCACACAAGCGAATATCAGGGCGCTCACCTAGCCTGGCAACAGTGGCCCGCGCAGACCGAACCCACGTCAGAGCCCCTTCTACTCCTACATGGAGGCTTTGGCTCTTGGAACCACTGGATTGCAAATGTC
>JBCCQO010000269.1:0-5025 GCA_039024595.1 Pseudomonadota bacterium
AGTCTCATCCATGTTTTTCGCAGGGCCATGCTCTACTTCCTTGTCTAAAATATTGTTGCTGCCATTGCCTTGGTTGCTCAGCTCACTAAGTTTTAGAGCATTACCTGCCGTTGCTCCTCGCGCTTGACTCACTGACTTGACGAAGGGATCGACAGCACGAACCGATATGACTGCAAAACGCTCTGACTAACCGGTCGAGCTTCAAGCCCGCGAGACTAGCATCATTGTGGGCAAGCGAAGCCAGCCCGGGGAGGCCACGCATCTTCCCTGACAAGTATAGATAAGAATGCTGGAAAACCAGACACGCCCAACGATGAAAACGTTCGTTGGTCGAACCAAAACAAGGTCGCGCACTGAATGTATTCGCCCGTTCAAATCTTGTGTGCCAGAGCCCACCGGAACGCTAAATTGCTACCGTGGTCTCAATGGCGCGTGCCAACCCGACTACTGCGGTGACTTTTGCCCAGAAGTACCACTGCTGGTAGTACTCCGGTAAGCCGATTAGTAAAAGCTCAGCTAGTTAGCCATGCTGTACCCAAGCAGTTTCGCGTGACGTTGTAGGCTCATTTTCTTTGCATCGTGTTTCTGTTTCGCAGCGAGGAGAGCCCAGACAAGCCTCAGCCCAAGCTACTGAGGTTAACGATCCTTAAACGCGTTACGCATTACCGATAAGGCAGCGGAGCGCAGGTCCTCTTTATTAGCAGCGAAGGTTGCCGCTGGTAGTTTCGCTACGGTCTCACCCCAGGTTTTGGCCGCGGTGGCCAACTCGTTTTCCTCTACCAGCTCGTCGAGAAAACCGGCTGCAACGGCTTCGTTTGGAGAGAATGGCTTGGACTGAAGAACGGCCACACTCTGATAGCGGGAGCCGATACGTTCGTGTATCAGTGACATCAACACGGGGGTGAATCCCATTCCGATAGCGGTTTCCGGTAGGGTCACGTTGTACTCGCCGCTGGTGCCGATACGGTAGTCACTCGCAAGCAGCAAGAAGGCGCCCAAGCCAACCGCATGGCCGTCGCAGGCGGCGAGAACCGGTTGTGGATGAGCGTACAACCGGGTCAGCAGGTCCATACCTCGAAGGGCTAGTGCCTGCATTTCTTTAGGGCCTTTTTGCATTTCCTTTAAATCGAATCCGGCGGAGAACATACCGCTGCGGCCGCTAATACAGACAGCCTTGGCTTCGTTTTCAGCTCGCGTCAGGAACTCGTTAATCTCATCGAGAAAACTGTGACTCGCCACGTTGGCTTTGCCATCATCTATATTGATCGTTGCTAATTCGTCTGTGACTTCGTACTTCATCGTAAGCCTTAAACTGACAGTGGAAGGAATAGGAGCTTCGCGCATTCGATTGGCAATCTGCGCGACCGCAAGGTATCACGGCCTTCGCAATCCGCGGTATCTGATGTCGATGATTGTCCGACAGTGCTAAGAATCTGCTGGCCTGTGACTCTCCACTCTTCTCTACACCCGAGTCGCCTGCGACAACGCTGTTGCTATTGCCCCTAGCTCTTGGGGCCAACTCTAGTTGTGATATGCCGCTATCAGTCAGGTCCTTACTGGCCATATTTGTGCAAAATATGTAAAAGAACCTGACAAACCTGTGAACCAGTAACAGTTAAATTTCCGGCAAACACAGTAGTATTCGGCCTTCACTTTTGTTTCAACACAACGCACTCGGACACCGCTATGACCCTCGAAGTAATTGTTCTCGCTGCCGGTCAGGGAACTCGTATGCGTTCGGACCTGCCGAAAGTACTACACCCTGTCGCTAGTAAGCCCTTACTTTCACATGTGCTGGATGCTGCTCGTGAACTCGGGCCGATTCAATTGCACGTGGTCGTTGGTCACGGGGCGGATCTGGTTCGAGAGGAGCTTGATGCCCCGGACATCACTTGGGTGATGCAAGAAGAACAGCTGGGTACGGGTCATGCCGTATTACAAGCGATGCCGGGCGTTAACAACGACTCCAACGTGTTGGTTCTTTACGGAGATGTGCCCCTACTCACCTTTGTCACACTACAAAGTCTCGCTGACAATTCACCGTCGTTGCTGACAGCAGAAATGGACGATCCATCAGGCTACGGTCGGGTGCTACGCGATGGCAAAGGCCAGCTTCGCGGCGTTGTTGAGCATAAAGATGCCAGCGAAGATGAGCTTGCAGTAACAGAAATCAATACCGGTGTTCTTGCCTATCCGGCAACGTTACTTAAGAAATATCTGCCTGAAGTGGGGAATGCCAACGCTCAGGGTGAGTACTATTTGCCAGATATTCTGGCGATGGCGGTCGACGACGGCCATTGTGTCGCCGCGCTAAAAGCTGCCGATTCAGATGAAGTCATGGGTATCAACGACCGATGTCAGCTAGCAGAAGCAGAATCCATTTATCGGGCACGAAAAGCGGAGAAGCTAATGGCGGCTGGCGTAACCTTGGTTGATCCGAAGCGACTGGATGTTCGAGGGCGGCTAAGTTGTGGGCGCGACGTGCTGATCGACATAAACGCCGTCTTCGAAGGAGATGTTCATTTGGAAGACGGCGTAAGCATCGGGCCCAACTGCGTACTCCGTGATTGTCGGATAGGAGCCGGCACCACTGTGCACGCGATGAGTCACATCGACGAAGCAGAGGTGAGTTCCAACTGCAGTATTGGCCCGTACGCTCGTCTGCGCCCAGGCACCAAGCTTGCGGATGGCGCTCGTATCGGAAACTTTGTGGAAACCAAAAAAGCCACTATCGGTGCTGGCAGTAAGGTCAATCACCTGAGCTATATCGGTGACGCGAACATGGGTGCCGGCGTCAACGTAGGTGCTGGGACAATCACCTGCAACTACGACGGCGTAAACAAACACCTGACCGAGTTTGGCGACGGCGTATTCGTCGGGTCCAACAGTACCTTGGTCGCTCCGCTGGCGATCGGTGAGAACGGTTTTGTGGCTGCGGGCTCCACGGTCACATCCGATGTACCCGATGAAGCTCTCGGCGTTGCGCGAGGTAAGCAGCGCAACATAAACGGTTGGCGTACACCCAAGCAACGCGCCACCGATGGCAAAAACTAAAGAAGAAAACGACTAGAAAATCCAAAAAAGCACCGATACGGGCACGAAAGAAAGGACCATAGGAAATGTGTGGGATAGTCGCTGCCACTGCGCGCCGAGAAGTTTCAGAAATTCTGCTTGAAGGCCTGAGGCGCCTGGAATATCGCGGATACGACTCTGCCGGTATGGCGCTGATTGACAATGAGGATCAGCTCCAGCTGCACAAGTATCAGGGAAAAGTGGCGGCGCTGGAGGAGGCGCAGCGGCTCAATCCAATTCTTGGCTGTGCCGGAATCGCCCATACCCGTTGGGCCACTCATGGACAGCCTTCCGCGGTAAACGCGCACCCGCACATTTCGAAACAACGTATCGCGATCGTCCACAACGGCATTATTGAAAACCACGAGTCTTTACGGGAGGAATTGCGGGCCGAGGGTTACGAATTTATGTCGGCGACCGATACGGAGGTTGTCGTGCACCTGCTTCATCGAGCCGTGGTGGCCGGTAAAACCTTGCTGAACGCGATGCAAGAAACGGTTGCTAGGTTAGAAGGAGCTTATGCACTCGCGGCTGTGGACGCGCAAAACCCGGAACAGGTCGTGGCCGCGCGTTCCGGCAGTCCTTTAGTCGTCGGTGTTGGGATTGGAGAGAATTTTCTGGCGTCGGATACGATGGCACTGCGACAAGTCACCGACCGTTTCATCTATCTTGAAGAAGGCGACCTAGTGGTTTGCTCAGCAGCCGATCTGGCCATCTACGATCAAAGCGGTGAGCCGGTCCAGCGTGAAATGAAGCGAGTGTCCGGCGATATCGAGGATACGGATCTTGGGGAGTTTGAGCACTACATGCTCAAAGAGATTTATGAGCAACCCCACGCGCTGGCCGCAACCTTCGCCGCCGCCTCGGGCGACCCAATAGATGCATCAATTTTCGGGGAAAAGGCCGCCGAGATTTTCGCTAAAACGCAGGCGATTCAAATTGTCGCTTGCGGCACCAGTTATCACGCGGGACTCGTTGCTAGGTACTGGCTGGAGGATGTAGCAGGGGTTCCCTGCTCCGTGGAAGTGGCCTCTGAGTTTCGCTATCGAAAGCGGGTTGCTCGAGCGGGAACACTGCTCGTCACTGTTTCGCAGAGTGGTGAGACGGCCGACACTCTCGCTGCCTTGCGCTACGCGGCCCCGGATGAGTTTATTGCGAGTCTGGTTATTGCCAACGTCGACAATAGTTCTTTGGTCCGAGAAAGCGATATGGTGTTCCTGACCCGAGCGGGTGCTGAGATCGGGGTTGCCTCTACTAAGGCCTTCACTACACAGCTCGTCGCGTTCTTGATGCTTGCACTGGCTCTGGGCAAATCACGGGGCTTAGATTCGGAGCGAGAGGAGCATTTGCGAGCGGGATTAAACCAGCTTCCGGATCTTGTGCGCGAAACGCTCAAGATCGACCAATCGATCGAAGCTATGTCTAACGCTTTTATTCAAAAGCAACATGCCCTTTTTCTTGGCCGGGGCATTCAATACCCGATTGCGATGGAGGGCGCGCTTAAGCTCAAAGAAATTTCCTATATCCATGCAGAAGCCTACCCCGCCGGAGAACTCAAACACGGACCCCTGGCGCTAGTCGATGCTGATATGCCCGTTGTTGCAGTAGCACCGACCGATGATCTGCTCGACAAGCTCAAGTCTAATCTCGAAGAAGTGCGATCCCGGGGCGGAGAGCTGTATGTTTTTGCGGATCAAGACGCGGGCTTTCGCGATGAGCCTGGCGTTCACGTGTTGGCGATGCCCCATGCAAGCGAGATTTTGCAACCGGTGATTTACACCGTCGCGCTGCAGCTTCTGGCCTACCACGTGGCTTTGCAAAAGGGAACGGATGTCGATAAGCCGAGAAACCTTGCGAAGTCTGTTACCGTGGAATGAGGCTTAAACCCACGCAGTAGGAGCCGGTTCGATCCGCCAACGCTAAGCCATCTGGCGCCCTAGCGGTGCACTAAGG
>JBCCQO010000270.1:0-5022 GCA_039024595.1 Pseudomonadota bacterium
CAAGACAAAGCAATCTCGACAAAAGACTGGCGCTTGGTCTCGCGGGCCTGGCGTGACAACCTAGAGCAGCGCATCGCGCTTTTGACAACACTGCGGGACGATCTGACGGATTGTATGGGGTGCGGCTGCCTGAGCGTCGCACAATGCCCGCTGGTCAATGAGAATGACAAGCTCGAAGGTGACGGGCCCGGTGCCGCTTTGATCTAGTGCACTGATGCTTTGTGCCCCCGGAATGATCAAACGTTGTTAGCCGAGCCGAGCCTGCGTTCGAGGCGCGATTCGACTCTTGATTCAAGACGTGCTTCAAGACGTAATTCAGTTTGTGGCAGGTATTCGCTATGAGCGTTATTGAGAGGCTCAAAGGTGGCATTCGACGCACGCCTCTAGTGGGCAGGGCCGCTCGTGCGCTCTATCTGCGCATGCAAAGTCAGAGAGCTTTTCACGGTTCGGGTGATTACTGGGAACAGCGCTATGCGAGAGGTGGTCATTCCGGTGCGGGTTCTTACGATAGACTCGCGGAGTTCAAAGCTGAGGTATTAAATGCCTTTGTGGCCGAGCGAGAGATCGGGTCGGTCATTGAATTTGGCTGTGGTGACGGACATCAGCTCTCGCTCGCGAATTATCCTCGCTACCTAGGTTTCGACGTCAGTACGACAGCGATCGCGCGATGCAAACGTCAGTTCGCGCAAGATAAGACCAAGACCTTTGAACTGCTTGAGCAATTCCAGCAGCAGCGAGCGTCTCTGGTGCTGTCGCTGGATGTGATTTATCACCTAGTAGAAGACGAGGTTTACGTTGATCACATGCGCGCCTTGTTTGAAGCGAGCAACGCCTACGTGATTGTGTACGCAACCAATAGAGCAGACGACGGTAAAGAAGCCTCTCACGTTCGGCATCGCCAGTTCACCGATTGGATCAACGAATACGCGCAAGGCTGGCAGTTGCTCAAATACATACCTAATCGCTATCCAGATCGAGGCGATCTCGCCCTCGGTAGTTCTGCTGATTTCTATTTCTTTGAAAAGACCGAAGCGGGTAGTTTGGGGCAGTGAATCGAACCTACGGGTGCGCACGCTGGTCGCAAAACACTTTGGATCATGGGTGAGCCCAATGAGTGAAAAGAGTGGCCGAAAGAGCAGCCGAAAGAGTGGCTGAAACAGGAGCCGAAAAAGGAGGCGGAAAAGTAGCCGAAAAAGGCGTCGAAAAAGTCATGACAGCACCAATCGTATTCTTTGATATTGCCGGCGAGAACGATGCCGATCTCGGGCAGTTCTACAACACCTGTTTTGGTTGGAACGTCACATCGGAAGGGACGATAGACGTAGAGGTCACAGCGCAATTCGGGGGTGCGATACGAAGGGATCCCGCGGAGAAAAGACTCTATATTGGTGTAGAGAGCATCGCAGCGACGCAAGCGCTTATCATAGAAAACGGCGGCGAGATCGAACAGGAACGCTTTGAGGTGCCAGGGACAGCGGTGCTGTGCCTGTTCAAGGATCCGGCAGGTAACCCGATGGGTTTGATTGAGCTGACAGACGGCAAGATAACCGTGCCATGACCGTAGCCTTAGGCAAGTCGATTCGGACTAAAAGCCGTGCTTGACATGGCCCAATGTGACTTCTTCTGCGTCGGCTAAACTTGCTTGTACGGGGCCATAAACGGCGCTAGAGTACTGGCGCTAGGAAAAACATACTCAATATTCAAATTCGCACTCATCTCGCTTATTCAGCGGACTTTCGGAGTCTGAGTGCCGCCCTTCAATAGGAGACCAAGCTTTGGATACTAGTTTTTCGGAAAAAGACCTGGCTTTTCGCGACGAAGTTGCCACTTTCTTTGATGAAAATTTCACCGATGAGATTCGCACGCGGCTCAAGGACAACAAGCAGTACAAAGATGCGATCGTTGGCTGGCAGCGCATTCTCAACGATAAAGGCTGGATAGCACCAAACTGGCCTGTCGAATACGGCGGCACCGGCTGGACCCCCACACAAATGTACATCTACGAAAGTGAGCGAGCCGCTCGCGGCATCCCGAACACGGTACCTTTCGGTCTGTCGATGGTCGCGCCGGTTATTTACACCTTTGGTAACGACGAGCAAAAGCAGCGCTTCCTACCTCGTATTCTGAACAGTGATGATTGGTGGTGTCAGGGCTATTCCGAGCCCGGCTCCGGCTCCGACTTGGCTTCACTCAAAACCAAAGCGGAACTCGACGGAGACCACTACGTGGTCAACGGCGCGAAAATTTGGACGACCTACGCGCAGCATGCGGATTGGATTTTTTGCCTTGTGCGAACCAGCTCGGAAGGAAAGAAGCAGCATGGGATTAGCTTCCTACTGATAGACATGCACTCGGAAGGCATCAAGGTGAATCCCATTGAAAGCATCGATAGTCACCACAGTTTGAACGAAGTGGAGTTCAACAACGTTCGCGTCCCGGTCGAAAACTTGATTGGTGAGCAAGATAAGGGCTGGACTTATGCAAAAGCCCTACTGGCTCACGAACGCACTGGTATCGCCGGCGTCGCCGATTCAAAGCGTGCACTCAGAGAAGTGCGCAAGCTCGCGGAGCAGGAGATCAACGGCGGGAAGGCGCTGATCGAAGAGCCGCTTTTCCAAAAGCGTTTGTCCGATATTGAGATCGAACTTATGGCGCTCGAGTACACCGACCTGCGCGTTTTGTCTCAGGTCGAGTCCGGAGGCGCTCCGGGAGCGGAATCTTCGCTGTTGAAGATCAAGGGAACGGAGATTCAACAAGGCATTCAAACGCTGGCCATGATGGTCGCCGCCCACTACCAAGGGGTACTGCCAACGGACGTCGACACGAATACGCTCGGTAACGACTTCGGTAGTGCAGCGCGTCGCTCTTACATGTACGGGCGCGCAGCGACCGTCTATGGCGGCTCCAACGAGATTCAGAAAAACATCATCGCTAAAGCCGTTCTCGGCCTTTAAGCCGACCTTTCACGCGACTAAGGAGAAAGGAGACAGACTATGGATTTTGAGTTCACAGAAGAACAAACAATGCTGCGTGACAGCGTGGCGCGATTCGTTCAAGACGATTACGACTTTGACAAGCGACGAGCCATTACCGCGACGGAAGAGGGCATCAGCCGCGATCACTGGAAGACCTTCGCCGAGCTGGGCTGGCTAAGCGTACCCTTCGCGGAGGAATTTGGTGGCTTTGGCGGCGGTCCCGTCGACGTCATGGTCATGATGGAAGAGTTCGGTAAGGGCCTTGTGGTTGAGCCCTACCTAGCAACGGTAGTTTTGTATGGCGGTCTATTACGGGCGGCGGGCAGCGAAGCGCAAAAAGCGCAGTACATCCCGAGCATTGTGGACGGTAGTACGCTCGGTGCCTTTGCCTATATCGAGCGTCAAAGTCGTTACGAGCTTACGGATATCCTCACCAGTGCAAGCAGCAGTGGTGATGGCTTTGTCCTCAACGGCGAAAAGGTTGCCGTAGTTAACGGCGCCAATGCGGATCAGTTGATTGTTTCTGCTCGCACCTCGGGCGATCAATTCGACGACAAGGGAATCAGCCTGTTTATCGTTCCTGCGGACGCCGCGGGTGTCTCAAAGGTCGACTATCGCATGATGGATGGGCAGAGAGTCGCCAACATCGTGTTCAAGGATGTCGCTCTGCCTGCCGACGCGCTGCTCGGTGAGCTCGATGGTGCATACGCTGCGATTGATCACGTCGTACAGGAAGCGCTGGTAGCCCTGGGCGCAGAGGCCCTCGGGATGATGCAGCAACTCAATCGGAAAACCTTGGAGTACACGAAAACCCGTGAGCAGTTTGGTGTTGCCATTGGCAGCTTCCAGGCGCTTCAACACCGCATGGTCGAGACGTTTATGTCATACGAACAGGCCAAGTCGATGCTGTTTCGCGCCGTCTGTGCGCTAGACAATGGAGACCCGGACTCACGGCGTACGATCCACGCGATGAAGGTAATGATTGAGCGCTGCGGTACGCATATCTTTGAAGAAGCGATTCAGCTTCACGGCGGTATGGGACTTACCGACGAGCTCGATATAGGCCATTTCGCCAAGCGTTTGATGATGATCAACTCGACTTTAGGCGATGGTGATTATCACCAGGCAAAGTTCAGTTCTTTGAGTTACAGCGCCAGCGGTTCGGACGCAGTCACCAATATCAGCGACGCCGCGTAAGCGTCGCTCATCGCACAGGCCCGGCCACATATTTGGTCGGGCTTTTTTGTTTCTGGAGTTTCTAGATGGACATTAAAGATAGGGTTGTCGTTGTCACTGGGGGTGGTAACGGCATCGGTAAGGCGTTGTGCGAACGATTTGCGGCGGAGGGCGCGGCCCACATTGCCGTCGTAGATTTAGAACAGGAGGCTGCCGCGAGCGTTGCCGAAGCGGTCGGTGGCAGTGCTCACCAGGTGAATGTTCGGGACGAATCGCAAATTGCCGCCATGGTTGCAGAGGTCGAAAAGGCCCAGGGTCGTATTGACTTGTTTTGTTCCAATGCCGGAATTATCGCCACGGACGCGCCGCAATGGTGGGCAACCTCCGCGAGCAACGAAACCTGGGCCGCGATGTGGGATATCCACGTCATGAGTCACGTATGGGCGGCGCGAGCCTGCCTGCCAGGCATGATCGAGCGCGGCAGCGGATACTTTGTGAATACGGCCTCGGCTGCTGGATTACTCAATCAAATCGGCGATGCGGCTTACTCCACGACCAAGCACGCAGCGATCGGTTTCGCCGAGGCGCTGGCGATCACGCATGGTGGTGACGGCATCGGTGTTTCTTGTCTTTGTCCACAAGCCGTTGCAACGCGAATGATTGGCACCGTTGAAGACGGAGGAACCGCCGGCGTAGACGGCGTGTTGCAGCCAGCGGATGTCGCCGCTGCCGTTGTAGAGGCCATAGCGAGTGAGCAGTTCTTGATCCTTCCTCATCCGGAGGTCCAAACCTATCGAGAGCGTAAGACCGCCGACTATGATCGTTGGCTAGCTGGGATGAGAAAATTGCGGAGTAAATTCGGCAACCCTAC
>JBCCQO010000271.1:0-5015 GCA_039024595.1 Pseudomonadota bacterium
GCAAGCATCGAAAAGCTGAACTCTGCATAGTCGCGCACAAAGTGCCACGAAGATGCCCATTTCACAAACGCTGCGAGCCCGAGGGAAATTTCCCGTACCGAGCCTAGGCAGATTCGCAGCCCCGTCCGGAGCGGGCGACTCCTATCGGCTGGGGTTTATGCCTGGGCGATATATGCCTAGGCGGTTGATGCCCAGGCGCAGGCGCGGACGTTATTACCCAGGCACTATTTCGCCGGGCAGAGGCTCGGCAAGCATTGTGTCCTGGGGCTGGAAGTGAACCACTGAGCGTATTGACTCTCCCGCCTTTAACAGATCGAAGGCGGTATTAATCTGCCCATGGCTCATGTGGTGTGTGATGTAGGGATCGACGCTGAAGTCGCCGCGAAGCCACTCGTCGACCATCGTCGGCAGTTCGCTCCGTCCCAATACCCCTCCGAAGGCGGTGCCACGCCAAACCCGACCGGTCACGAGTTGAAACGGGCGCGTAGAGATTTCTTGGCCAGCTCCAGCGACGCCAATGACCGTACATTCGCCCCACCCCTTATGACAGGACTCTAGCGCCGAGCGCATCAACTCAACATTGCCGACCGCTTCAAAGGTGTAGTCCAAACCACCGCCGGTCATCTCCACAAGTACATCTTGAATCGGCGCATCGTAGTCCTTTGGATTGATGCACTCAGTCGCACCGAGCGCCGTCGCCAGCGGAAACTTGCTCTCATTGATATCGATGCCGATGATTTTACCAGCCCCGTTCATTACAGCGCCCTGAATCACGGCCATGCCCACCGCACCAAGACCGAACACGGCGACTGAAGCACCCGCTTCTACCTTAGCCGTATTTCGGACCGCCCCCATTCCCGTAGGAACCGCGCAGCCCATAACGGATGCCTTGGACAGCGGTGCATCTTGGGAAATTTTCGCAACGGCAATCTCCGGCAGGACCGTGTATTCGCTGAACGTGCTGGTGCCCATGTAATGCAAAATTTGCTTGCCCTTATAGGAGAAACGGGAGGTACCGTCAGGCATTAATCCGGCCCCCTGGGTCTGCCGAATCGTCTGACAGAGATTGGTCTTACCGGATTTAATGAATGGGCAATTTGGATCTTCGGGTACGTACAGAGGAATGACGTGATCGCCCGGCTTCACCGAGGTCACACCCTTGCCGACTTCTTCGACGATGCCGCAGCCCTCGTGACCTAAGACACAGGGAAACAAACCCTCCGGATCCTCGCCCGATAGCGTAAACACATCGGTGTGGCAAAGGCTGGTAGTCACAATCCTGACCAGCACTTCCCCATCCTTTGGCCCCTCTAGATCGATCTCTTCAATCTCTAACGGACGATTCGGTTCCCAGGCGATAGCGGCTCTAGTTTTCATCTTGCGGTGCTCTCGTAGTACTAATGAAGATTAGTTTTCACAGGACGACCCTCAAGGTCGGCAACGGCGTCAAGAACTAGGACTAAGCGAGTTTGTCCCGATCCCTTAATCGGTGGTGAGCGATGACGCAAACTGGCGGGGGGCTGCTCCGGCCATAGGGTGCCTCGCAGCACGATCGGTGAACCGGTTGGAACCGTTGCGATGCGCTCCGGTTGGGCGCCATTGACCGCAATACCGTACTGCGTTCCCGGACCCCGATAGGTACAGATCAAGCGAGCGGTAAGCGCATCAATATGAAACTTTCTGCAAGCGTCGGAAGTTACCGCCTCAAGACGAAGCGCGACGTAGGGCGCACTCATCAGGTCGGCAAAGATATCCGCCATGGCCGCGACATCATCAATAAGACGGTCACGATTGGCGCAAACTGGGGTATCGCAAATCTCACAGACTTGGGTAACGGCCTGTCGAACCCGCTCAGGGCGCAGCGTGGTTCTAAAGGTCGGGAGCATGGCGGGTTCGAGCGTATCGATCCAAGCTTGGAACTCGGTCAGCGGATCACGATGCCAGATGGCTGCGGCGCAGCCCGCGCTGCGTATCGCCGATAAGCCAAGCGCAGATTGCGTTTGCGCAACAGGTTGGAAGGCCTGTTGGTGCTGGGCCGCAGTCACGTGGCCGACCGCACTGCGCGCCAAGGGGTTGCGCGTTCTGTTGCCCGAACTTTTGCGAGTGCTGAGATTGAGAAAAGCACAGAGAGCCTCCTTTTGAAACGTTATAACATAACATTCTACAAGAAGGCGTTGTAAAGCGGGTAGGCGGCTACATTCCTCCCGCAATTACCTCTGCGAAGATTGAAGCCTCAGAGCTATCGATCCAAATCCGCGGCCGAGTGCCGTTCGTGGACTTGATCTTCCTCAGGACCCCAGGCTCGGTTGACTCTTCGACCGCGGGCAACGGCAGGTCGAGCATGAACTTCGTGCGTCCAACGAAGGACGTTTTTGTAACTCGTGACGTCGAGGAACTCGCCTGCCTCATAGAGCTTGCCCATAGCCAAACCGCCGTACCAGGGATAGATAGCCATATCAGCAACGGTGTATTCATCGCCGCACATGAACTTTCGGTCAGCAAGATTTCTGTCCAGAACATCGAGTTGTCGCTTTACTTCCATCGCAAAGCGATTGATCGGGTATTCCCACTTCTCCGGCGCGTAGGCGTAGAAGTGTCCGAACCCACCTCCCAAATACGGTGCGCTCCCCATTTGCCACATCAGCCAGGAGTAACACTCCGCTCGCGCCGCTAACGATTCGGGGAGGAACGCGCCGAACTTCTCTGCCAAGTAAAGCAAGATAGCGCCGGACTCGAACACTCGCAGGGGCTCGTCTCCGCTGTGATCTACTAGAGCGGGAATTTTGGAGTTTGGATTAGCCGAAACGAACCCGCTTCCGAACTGATCTCCATCACCAATATTAATAATCCACGCATCGTATTCCGCATCGCTGTGACCTAGGGCTAACAGCTCCTCCAGCATCACTGTCACTTTCACACCGTTTGGCGTCGCAAGCGAATATAGCTGGTGTGGGTGTTCGCCCACAGGCAGATCTTTGTCGTGCGTCGGACCGGAAATCGGTCGATTGATACTAGCGAAGCGACCTCCGCTTTCTTGGTCCCAGGTCCAAACTTTCGGTGGTGTGTATGTGTCGTCACTCATTCAGTCATTCCTTATCCATTTTCTGGTCCGAGCGTTGTCTTCAGAAACGGGGTTCTCGTTGGACATGCTTCGGCGTTGGTGTTGTTTTTGAAATCGTTGCCATACACCATGGCCGAGCTTGTCATAGCTAAGCATTGCAGCGTGCATCTTACGCCGTGCGGCGCCATCAATCATTTCGTCCGGCAGCATTGGATCGGCGTTAATTTGGCGAATCACATATTCGCCAATGAGAAAGGTCTCCCTAGCCGCTTCTTCTAAGCGGTAGTCGCTAATACGACGACGGCTATCCTTCATTAGTTCCGTAGCGTCCTCATAGCTTTTCTCTAGTGCTGCACGAGGCCACAAGCTCTCCAGCTGAAGATCTGCACCCAGAACCTCTGAGCTGCGAGATACGGCAGCTTCCTGCTCCATACCAAGAGTCACCATACGCGCCTTGGTCTCAACCAGGGACTCTCGATAATTTGCGGGTCTGCACCATAAATCGCGCAGTGGGCTTTGAAACCCTTCCAGTCGCAAAGCGCGGTCTCGATTCCGAGCCAAGCGCTTGTCTCGTCGACCCAGGTGAGCGGTGTGAACGAGCAGCCAATCGCCGTTCCACGGTCCTTTTAGGTGTTCAGCCGATACCCAACTACTCGCTGCAGTGCGCAGAGTTGCACCCGCCGGTCCAACTTCATACACGCCGCGAGCGACGCTTTGGAGAAAACCGGACTTACACAAACGCCCGAGGGCAACTCGCATTGCCGCAGGATCAATCCCGAAGAGCTGTCCCCATTGCGCGCTTTGCGCCGCACTGATTCGCGTCATGCTAGGCGCACTGAGTAGAGACAGGATCAAACGCTTCGGCGTCGGTGACTGATCGAAGATGGCCTTATACAGAAAAGAAGAGGACATGGATTGATCTTAGCATTGGAAAATATAACTATTTATTCCGCAAATCGTCTTTTGATGTTACATTTAGGTGCGGACAGCAGCAACAAGGTACTGGTTGATGAAGATAAAAGACTATCTGTCTAAGGAAGAGCTACGGGCGTTCTGTGAACGAAGCGATTGGCGAGGGGCATGGATGGTCGCGCATAACTGGCTGATGATCATCAGCGTGTTTATGGTCGTTGCGCTATGGACGAATCCGCTGACCATCATACTGGGTATCTTATTGCTCGGTGGTCGCCAGTTGGGCCTGGCCGTACTCATGCATGAAGCCGGGCACAAAGTTCTGTTCAAAAGTCCTAAGCTCAATACAACGATCGGCCAATGGCTTGGTGCTTATCCCATCTTGGCGGACTGTGAGGCCTATGGAGCGTCTCATCGCGAACATCATCGGTTGGCAGGCACGCACGATGATCCGGACCTGCCGAACTACGAAAAGTACCCTATTGCTTTGGCGAGCTTTCGCCGAAAAATCACACGAGACCTTACCGGTCGTACCGGCAGCAAGCTACTCATCGGCTCACTCAGCGGTATCGGTAACCGCATGACCATGCGCGAGAACGAAAAGACGAACTCCGCGCGCCAAGGTCTGCTAGTCAACCTGCTGATATTTCTCTCGCTAGCGATCGCCGGGGTGGCCGAACTCTATCTGCTCTGGGTAGTCGCCTACCTCACCGCCTATCCCTTAATCGCTCGGATCCGCCAACTCGCTGAACACGCCAACGTGCCCGGCTTGTACGAATCGGATCCGCGGGGGAATACCAGGACGACCCGCGCCAACTTGCTTGAACGTCTTGTCCTGGCACCGAACTACGTCAACTTTCACATTGAACATCATTTGCTGCCCAGCGTACCCGCATGGCGGCTTAAGCGACTGCATAAGCTGCTCGTTGAACGAGGTTTTTACGCCGAGCACCCCCAGGCGATCGCCAACGGTTATTGGGATGTGCTCAAGCGTGTTGTGCCAGAGTTCGGCGGCAAGCCGGTGGAAACGCCTGCGTAGGGC
>JBCCQO010000272.1:0-5008 GCA_039024595.1 Pseudomonadota bacterium
CGCCAATCGCTTTACGCTCTATGAACTTCCGCTGAATCCTGACAATCCCCTTCAGTATGACTTCGACGGCGAGTGGGTAGATATCGAGGCAGAAGAGGTCACGATACTGGTTAAGCTCGCCGACGGCAGCTTAGAAGAGCGTAGCTTTACTTTTTACACATCTCAGTACGGCCCAATAGTCGATTTATCCGGCGTATCGCCCCTTCTAGGGGGGTGGCCTATGTTCAATGGGTCCGTTCTCGCCTTCCGCGATGCAAATTTGACCACGGGTGTTCGCGGCATCAACCAGTGGATTACCAAAGGGCAGGCGGGTAATTTGGCCGAGTATGCCGAGGCCCTAGGGCAAATTGGTAACCCGGTATTCCACGAAATCGCGGCCGATCGAAATGGCGATGCGTTCTACGGCGAAATCAGTGCGATTCCATTCGTAACTCAAGAGCAATTAGATTCCTGCATTCGAGGGGCTGTAGGTCCACTGCTCGCCGCAGCGACCACGAATGTGATCATATCTTTGGACGGCTCTGATCCCGCCTGCGCCTGGGGCGATGATCCGAACGCGCCTGCGGGCTCAAACCTCTATGCCAGCGAGCAACTCCCGCAATTTTTTACCCGCGATTATGTGAGCAACAGTAATAACAGTTACTGGCTCTCCGACGCGAATAATCCCCTTGAAGGCTTCCCAAGCGTTATGGGTCCTTTGGGCGGTGAAGGGCAACAACAGTTCCTACGCACGCGTATCGGGCATCTGATGGTAGAGGAACGCAGAGACGCGAGCGACGGACTGGACGACGCGCCTCTATTCACGCTCGAGTCTGTAAAAGCCTATATGTATGAGAACCGTGTTTACGGTGCTGAGGTAACACTCGATGACGTGCTGACGGTCTGCAGTGATGCGTCTACACCAACGAATCTGGCGCCGGCTTGTACGGTGCTCGCTGAATGGGATCGACGGGTCGATCTGAGCAGCGTTGGTGCGCAAATTTTCACCGAGTTTTGGAACGAGATATCCGACGAACTTGGCGCAGCCTTCCAGGGTGTAGTGGCGAGCGATGAATTTTGGCTCGTGGACTTTGATGCGAATGACCCGCTGAACACTCCGCGAGGTATCGACCTCGCCCTAGACGCCAATCGGGAGCGAGTCGTAAACGCGCTAACCGCTGTGCAGCAACGATTGGAGGAAAGGGCAGTTCCAATCGATGCGCCTTGGGGCGATATCCAGTACCTTGAGCGTGGTAATGAGCGAGTACCGATTCACGGGGGCTCGGGTGGTATGGGCGTTTACGGTGCTATCAGCGCGGGGCTGCGTGAAGGCGGCTACGTTAACCCGAGGGCAGGTAATTCCTATATCCAAGCCGTTACCTGGGATGAAAGCGAGTGCCCTATCGCTGATGTTGTCCTGGTTCCCTCCCAGTCGACGGATCCGGAATCACCGCATTTTGCCGATCAAACTAAGCTGTATTCGGACAAGCAGTGGGTACGCTTTCCCTTCTGTGATCAGGATATCGTTGATGCGCAGATTGGAGACACGCTGCTATTGCAAGAGTTCTAGCACTGGTCTATCGCCACAGCGCCTGTTGGGCGCTGTGGCGCGACGACTAGCTCCGCGAGCGTCGTTGGTTTGAACAACGGCGTGAGCAGTAGATGACTTCATCCCAGTTGTTCTTCCAGCGCGCGCGCCAGTGGAACGGGCGCTCGCACACGGGGCACACTTTTTCCGCCTTTGGATTCTTTGGCATCTGTTTTTTTGGCTGCCGTTTACTCACTGATGCTACCTAGAGCGTGCTGTCCGGGAGCGCTGTTGCTGCCGTAAACTGCATTGCGCCCGCCAGGTTTTAGGTCCCGCTGGGTGAAATAGGCCAGTCCGCCGCATCGGTGACGTAGTCGGGCTGTTCGGGACGGAATCCATCCCATTTGGCCGTAAACAATCCGTCTGGATCATAGGTGCTGGTTTGTTTTTCGATATTGAATGCCCGGCCGCCACGGGGATCGGAGCCTACGCCTGCGATGTACTGCCAGTTTCCGTAATTGCTGCCCACATCGTAGTCGATCAAGTGTTTCTCAAAAAAGGCCGCTCCGTAGCGCCAATCAATACCTAAATCGTGAATCAGGCAACTTGCTGCAATCTGCCGTCCACGGTTACTCATCCATCCGGTTTCGACCAGTTGGTGCATAAGCGCATTCACCAAGGGGAAATTGGTATCACCGGCACACCATCGCGCATAGTTTCGCGGCTCAAAGGTACATCGGTACACTGCACTTGAGCGACCGCCCGCGCGGAACAGTTGATCTCCATCCTCAAGGGCACGCCAATAAAAAAATTCTCGCCAGAGTAGTTCAAAGTAAAGCCAATAGGTCGACTCATTGGCGCCATATTCACTTTCGTGTTCAGCGATAGTCGCCGCTACCTGGCGTACGGAAAGGGAGCCGTTCGCGAGCCAAGGTGAGAGCGTCGAGCTTCCGTCCAGCGGATCCAAGCCATTGCGCGTCTCTTTGTAGGTACGAATCCCACCGTCTTGTCCTAAGAACTGACGTAGTCGCCGATCCCCGGCTTCGGAACCACCACGGATCGGCATCGCAAGATGAGGCTTGCACATCGCCGCAGGAATCTTATGGAAATCGGCCCCCACTGGAGGTGGTAGCCGCACGGGCTTGGGGAACTGCGGATCAGGCTGTAAGTGTTTCTCTACTTTTCGGCGAAAAGGTGAAAAAGTCGTGGGTAGCGTCTCGGCAAGGCCCGCCACGGCGTCCTGGGCAAAGAGTGTGTTCCCTCGGTGAATGCACAGAGGAACATCGAGCCGTTTACTCAAAGTTGCAAGGGCATTTTGCTCATAGCTGCCTGCAGCTTGGCTGGTATGAACTTCGCGAATATTGTAGTCCCGTACCAGATCGGGAATAACCAGCTCAGCGGAACCTTGTAGAACCAGCAGTCGCTGTCCCGCTAATTCTAGTTCAGCATTGAGCGCCTGCAGGCTCTCCGTGATGAAACGCGATCGCTGCTCGCCAATACCCTGCGTATTGCACCAGGGCCTCTGTCGGGGCCAGAGGTAGACGAGCAATAGCTCGTCACAGTGGGCGGCTTCGAGGAGGCCCGGCTGATCACGGAGCCGAAGATCTGTTCGAAACCAGTAAAGATTACGCATGAACTTTGATGCTCCTACTCCCTGCGGACTCATTGCGCCAAAATAGCGAAAACCCATTGGAAATCGCTCGCCCGCTGGGCTACGCTCCCGCGTCGCTTTACAGGCTTATGATCAAAAGTTGGAGAACAAATGACCACGACCGACGTACTGTTTCAACCGATTAGCCTAGGTACGCTAACGCTCAAAAATCGTATTGTAATGGCCCCTATGACTCGCAACATGTCACCGGGGAATGTTCCGAACGAGAAGGTTGTCGAGTACTACCGGAAACGCGCGCAAGGCGGCACGGGTTTGATCTTCACAGAGGGTACCTGTGTGAACCACATTGCCGCTAGCGGCTACCCCGATGTTCCCTATTTTTGGGGCGAAGAACGACTGGCCGGTTGGACAAAAGTCGCCGAGGCGGTTCATGCGGAGGGGGGCAAAATCGCGCCGCAGCTGTGGCACTGCGGTGGTATGCGACGAGCCGGAACCCCGCCAGAAGGAGATGTGGATGGCTACACGCCATCGGGAATGAACGTGCCAGGAAAAGTCAGCCGGCACGTTATGAGCAAACAGGATATCGATGATGTGATTCGGGCTTTCGCAGAAGGCGCGCGCGATGCAAAAGCCTGCGGCTTCGACGCTATCGAGATTCACGGGGCGCACGGATATTTGCTGGACCAGTTTTTCTGGGAGGGAACCAATCAGCGCGACGACCAGTATGGTGGGAGTTTGTTGAACCGGGTCCGATTTGTGGCAGAGATTGTCGAAGCATGTCGCGCCGAAGTGGGCGCCGACTTCCCGATTTGCCTTCGCTGGTCGCAATGGAAACAACAGGATTACACGGCGCGTCTGGTCCAGACTCCTGACGAGCTTGACCAGTTTCTAACACCGCTCTGCGAGGCAGGAGTTGATATTTTCCACTGTTCCCAGCGTCGCTTTTGGGAGCCGGAATTTGATGGGTCAGACCTGAATCTCGCCGGTTGGACAAAGAAGCTAACTGGCAAGCCGACCATCACTGTGGGTAGCGTAGGTTTAGACGCGGACTTTATTCCCGCACCGGGTGACACCACCTTTAAGGAGGCTGAAACTGCGTCTTTGGATGAGCTGCTGCGTCGCTTGAGTGCAGATGAATTCGATTTGGTCGCGGTAGGACGGGCGTTGATCGCGAACCCTGACTGGGCCAAGCAAGTACAAACTGCTGCCACCGACCAACTTGTACCGTTTCGCAAGGAAATGCTCGCCGCGCTTAACTAGCTCTTTGAAGTGAGTCGTGACTGGGCTGCGCAGTACAAAACGGGTCACTGAGCAGCGCCAGCTCGATCCTGATGCCTTTGTGTGGTTAGGGAAATGGCTATGGCTAGGGGTGTGCGTGTGGGCGCTGCGAATTCAGTTTAGCTTTCCTTACTGGAAAAGCTCTCGACGAGTGCTTCGTTCGCAGACTTGTCGAAGGCAGCAAGAGAAAGTCGAAGCTCAGCCACTCGTTGCCGGAGCTGGGAGTTCTGTTCGCGCAAATCGATAACTTCGTTTCTTCGAAGCGCGAGTTTCGCAGCGGCGATGCGTGAAGCAAGCGCATTGTTTGCCGCATTGTTTGCTGCACTGTTTGCTGCGTCACTGTCTCCTGCGCCGCTCTTGGTAACGTTGGCAACGTAGTTGGTTACGTTGCTGGCTACGTCGCTGGTCGTGACGCCACCGACTCTTACGCTTCGGCCCGACCCCGCGGTACTCAAGTTTGATTCGTCTTCGCCTATTTCAAATGGGGAGGGCGATGAGGGCGATAGCGCTGGCTCTGAGTTTGCCGGTGCCGTTAAGTTATCCACGCTTTTGTCGCTGACCGCGCCGTCCTCCCGGCGGTTGTTGATTCGATCAGTATCGGAAGTTTCAGA
>JBCCQO010000273.1:0-4951 GCA_039024595.1 Pseudomonadota bacterium
AAAGCGATAAGTGCTGAGGACTTCGACCCGGATGCTTTGGATAGGGCTTTGGCGCGCTTGCGCGACGCTTCGGCAAGGTACCAAGTGCTGATTCACTCTAGTTTGGTGGATCTTTCGGCGGACCTCACCAGGGAAGAACGCATTTCGCTGGCGCGGGAAGCGATCCAGAGAGCTCAAGCTGTGCAAATCCCGGCTCAGCAGCGCTGAGAGCAGCGCAAGCACCGGTACGGCGTTCCTCGCAGGATTTCCTAAAACCTTTCGTTTGGCCTGGTCTCAAAGCCAGCGGTTTTTTTAATTCGCCGTCGTTTCGGATCCGATTCTGCTTTGACTCTAGCTCGAGTCTCTTTCGTCATCGAATTCGTCATCGAACAAGGGTGAAGCAAACTACTGCACGACTCAGCGGAAGCCGAAGGCAATCGGTATCCGCACTCTCTGGAATCGAGTTTCCGTTCGGCGAAGGCTAATGCTGGGATTCTAAAGTCGCACGGTGTTCGCCCTACTGAACTTTTCAGCACTTTTACTGATCAGCTCTTACAGGTACTGCCAGATGCTGTTGAGATCGCCGAAGGTTTTAAAAAATGTTGCGGGCGTTGCTAACTAAGCTGACAACACCCGCTATGCGAGCGGCACTCGTTATTGAAGCACCGCTCGTTTTTGGCCGGTTTCTTAATCAGTTGCTTAATCAGGCACTTGGTCAGAAACCTGGCCAGACCTTACAGATCAATATCGACCGAGTAGGAGACGACGAACTTAACTTCGTCATTGTCGAAGCCGCCTTCAGCCGCACCACCACCAGCATTGGTGTCGGAGATCATGAAACCAAAGCCACCTTTGGATAGGCTCACGTTGTAGTCGTAGTAACCGCCGTCTACGCCGTTAAACGCTTCTGCGAAGTCACCTTCGTGGTAACCGACGTGCAAACCAATATCGATACCGTCGCCGACCGTAAAGCCGTAGTCTGCCGATAAGTAGAACGCTTCACCGGCACCAAAGTCTTGACCGACGCCTTCGTCAGCTTCTGTATTGGTAAGAACCCACGCGCCTAAGCCAAAGCCGCCAAAGCCAACTTGAAGGTAGACTTCGCCAAAGTCGAACTCGGCTTCTTTGTCGTAGTTGTAGTACAGATAGCCGATATCCCAGGATACTCCGCCTGCCTCGAAGGCATAGCCACCATAGATATCGTGCTCGTACGAGTAAACGTCACCCGCACCGTAGTTCACGTTAGAAACCCAGGTTCCCACGTAAAAACCACTATCGGCGGCGTAGTCGATACCACCCTGCACGGCAGACTCGTTTTCCGTCTGCGTCAATCCGCGCCAGATGTAGTTATTTGTCACGCTCGCGTTCGCAGTTAAATCGCCAGCGAAAGTGGGTGCCGAGATGGCAGCGCTGGTTACAGCAGCGAGTAAAGCGAGGCGTGCTACGTTTTTTCCCTGTTGCATGGAGTCCCTCATATACCTAATAAAATGCAATTTGATAGTGCGGGGATCTATTTTCGAGCCTGCCCGCGCGCACCACTGCACCTGGTCAGCAAGAACCAGACCAGATACTCCAAGCGTATGTTTTTACTTAAGTTGCCCCGAATAGACGCACTGCTACTGCGGTATTGTCCAAACTGATGCAAAGGATCCGCTACATTTTGGAACCACGGCGCACAAATTTGGTGCGTTATTCGGGTCGAGATTTTTGCAACCTCACCGCTATACTTCGACTTCGCGATTTTTTTACGAGGACCTAAGATGCGAGTGTTTCGAGCATTCATTGTTTTGATGGCGTTGGGAATGGCGCATGCGGCGGGTGCTGACACCTGCTCCGAAATCGTTAACGCAACCGTCGCCGAGATGCGGGCTGGCAGTTCCGAATGGTCCGGAGATGCAGAACAGCTTATTCGCGCCGCATCCGGCTCAGCGTGCGTGAAGTTACTCTCCACCCGCTATGGCGATTTGGGCGCTGAGAGTCGTTGTGAGCAGGTAATCGAGGATACGGTCGCAGAAATTCGCGCTGGTGCTTCTGGTTGGTGGAGCGGCGGTCCCGAACAGATCGTCAAAACCTCCGCTGCATCTGCATGTATAAAGGCAATGTCTGGCCGCTACGCCAGCGCATCCACATATACCGGCTCACCAGCGACCGGCTCTGTCGCCTCGTCCTCGGAAGCTTCATCGGCGGCTGGGTCGGACACCTCCGAAGCGCAGAACGAGACTGAAGAGAAAGACGATGGCAGCTGGAGCTTCGGCGGCCTTACTTTCAAGGCGATGTCCGGTTCGCCCAGCAAGAAACCCTATGAGCGAAATCGCGGATCTTCAAAAGAAAACGAGCAGTAGGCTCGACAACGGGTGCAAAAACCTACCTCGTTTGACGACAGCCCAATATTTCATCGAAGCAAGATGTGATCACCTTCTGCGCCAATTCGGGGCGCTCGCGCTGGTGCTTCTTTTCGTGCATATGCTCGGTTGCGCGTCGGCTCCAGCCTCGCACTCGGTGCTTGCAACGCAAGCGTGGGCGCTGTCTACGCGCTCTTGCATCGAGTCCAGTCAAGAGCTTGAGGAATTAGCTGCAACTCGGGCGCTCTACCTGAGTGATCCTCGCCCTCTTTCTGATCTGCCTTTTCTTGCATCAAACCGGTTCCTTGCGGAGCTTCCCAAACCGGAATGGCGTTTGGAGCAAAAGGACGCGTGGCTCGACCGGCTGCTTGCTGCCGGAGAGCGGCGCCAACGGTTACTGCATCAGCTTATGGGAGCCTCGGTCGAGGCTGAAAGCGAAGAGCTTTCCGAGCGAGAGTGTCTTTCAGAATCAGACCGTATCTCGTTGTTAACAGACGGCTGGGAGACCTTGCTGAGGAGCGCAGCAATCAATGACGAATACAGTTCTGCGAAACGCATTTTTGGGTTCTACAGTTTATTCCGGCTGCCGGTGCAAGGGGGCATTGCCGACCTTCATCAAGATCGAAAAGCCAGCTTTGCCAACACAGCTCCGGATCCCAGACGTACATCTAATAACGGCTCTAAGATCATTTCCTATACGCCTCCTGCCCTCACAAGGTCTTCAAGGCCGAATACGTTTTCCGAGCCTAGTTATACGCGCGATGCGCTAGGCATTAATGGGCTCAGCCCCGCTGACCTTAAACGCCTGTTTGAGCAACACGCACCTCGTTGGGAAGTCGAACATACCGGAGCTTATGATGTGCTGGGTCGGCCGCAGCGAGACGCGGCTTCTCAAACACTGTTATTTGACAGCACCGAGCAGCTAAGCCACGTCTATCCGTCGCTCACCTGGTTCGCCGGCGCTATTCGTTTACAACTCAACTATATTGTTTGGTTCGAGTCCCGTCCTGCTGCTAATTCCTTAGATCTACTGGCGGGCAAGCTCGACGGACTTCATTGGCGTGTCACTCTTGATGATAAAGGTCGTGCTTTGGTCTACGATTCTATTCATTCCTGTGGCTGCTACCACAGCTTCTACACGACTAGCGACATACGAACGCGCGAGGCTGCCAAGGTTCTGCCGGAGCCGCCGTTAGTGCTTCCCATTGACGACTCGGATCAGGGTGGCCTGACCATTCGGTTGAAAAGCCGCTCTCATTACGTCAGCGGTGTGTACCCAGCAAGCACCCAGTCGCCTTTGTCGGACACTTCTCCCCGGTTCTATCGCCTTGTCCCCTACGAGAACCTATATTTCGACGAGGACGGGAAACCGAGCGGCCTCTTCAACCGCCACGGCATCATCGATGGTAGTGAGCGTGGAGAACGTCACTATTTATGGCCCATGGGAATTCGCTCTCCGGGGGCGATGAGGGAGCGCGGCCGCCATGCAACCGCGTTTGTCGGCAGACGCCATTTCGACGACGGTACGTTGCTAGACGAACTCTTCATGCTAGAGCGCTAGCTTTGAAGGGGTTTCTCTAGGTTCCAGACGTCCTGGTGCCAGGTCGTCCTGGGAGTCACGCTCAGGTATGAGGTGTAACAAGATGTACATTGTGCGCAGCTTCTTTATTCTTTCTAACGAATCGCTACTAACAGGCAGTGCACCGTCGAAGAGGTACACATAAAAAATGAATAGCGATATGAATGTTGGTCAGTTTCTAACGAAACGCGCGGAGCTCAACACGCAGCAAGAGTATATCTACGATATCTATGCGCAACGCCGTTTCACCTTTAGCGAGATTAACCGTAGGGCGAATCAAGTGGCGCATGCGCTCGACGATCTGGGACTACAACCCGGTGACCGAGTAGCTGTTCTCACTCACAACGGGCACCAATTTGTCGAGAGTTTCTTTGGCCCTGCAAAGCCCGGCTTCGTAGTAATGCCTCTCAATTGGCGTCTAACCGCCGATGAGCTTGCGTTTATCTTGAACGATGGTGGAGCAAAAGCGCTGATCTTTGATGAAGCCTTTGCAGAAACCGTGGGCGAGTTGTATGACAGGCAAAGCGAACTCTCCTCGATTGAACACTGGATTGCGGTAGGTAAGGAGGTCCCGGATTTCGCTACCCCTTACGAGCAGTTGATCGATGGACAGTCGGAGGCGGAACCGGCACGGATCGCTGAGGCGGACGAAAACCTGTTCATTATGTACACCTCAGGGACCACCGGTTTGCCCAAGGGAGTTGTCCATACCCATGAAACGATGTTCTGGGCTGTGGTCAATTTATTGGTAACCAGCGACAACCGGTCAGATGATCGGTACCTGGTTATGCTGCCCATGTTCCACGTTGCCGCGCTTGGACCCACCATCGGCTCTACTTATCGGGGTAACACGATAGTGATCATGCGAGAGCCAAACCCAGCAAAAATATGGGAAGTAATCGATCAGGAAAAGATCAATACAAGTTTGGCGGTACCGGCACTGTTGAACTTTATGCTTCAAGTCCCAGAACGGACTCAGTACGACCACTCAAGTATGCGCTGCATGATTACCGGTGCTGCGCCTGCCTCAACGGCAACGCTCCAGGCTTAT
>JBCCQO010000274.1:0-4943 GCA_039024595.1 Pseudomonadota bacterium
ATCATAAAACTGTGCCGATTTACCTAGGCCTTTGCTGCTCCCTGGTGAGCGGATGGATCTTACGGATATCTTTGTCGACTGCGACCTGCATGGTTGGGCGTGTCCCACCACCGCTCTTCAGATGCGAGAGTGCATCTAAAGAGCGGTGGTGGGACACGCCCAACCATGCAGGTCGCAGTCGACAAAGATATCCGTAAGATCCATCCGCTCACCAGGGAGCAGCAAAGGCCTAGGTAAATCGGCACAGTTTTATGATGACAAAAAGCAGCTTTGAAAAGGACGATCTCATCGCCTGTGGCATGGGAGAGCTTTTTGGCCCGGGCAATGCGCAACTGCCCGTGGGCAACATGCTTATGGTTGATCGAATAAAGCATATCAGCTCGGAAGGCGGCGAATACGGTAAGGGGGAGATCGTGGCGGAGCTCGATATCAACCCAGATTTGTGGTTTTTTTCCTGTCACTTCCCCGGAGATCCTGTCATGCCTGGATGCCTAGGTCTCGATGCAATGTGGCAACTGGTCGGTTTTTTCCTAGGTTGGCGCGGCAATCCAGGTCGCGGACGCGCGCTGGGTTCCGGTGAAGTAAAATTCACCGGACAAATTCTCCCAAGCGCGAGTAAAGTGAGTTACCACATCCAGATGAAACGCGTTATCGAGCGCCGCTTGGTGATGGGCATCGCCAACGGTACAGTGAGCGTCGATGGAGAGATTATCTATAACGCGAGCGATCTTCGCGTGGGTCTCTTCAAGGCCGAAGATAATTTTTAGACTATGACAAGACGGGTAGTAGTAACCGGTTTAGGCATTGTTTCCTGCCTGGGAAATGACCTCAGCAGCGTCACTGCGTCACTGCGCAATGGTCGCTCTGGCATCAGCGCTCGAGAGGAGCAGCTAGAAGTGGGGATGCGTTCGCATATAGCGGGCGCACCGAGCATCGACTTCAAAGAGCACATTGATCGAAAGCAACTGCGTTTCATGGGCGATGCAGCCGCTTATGCATACATTGCTATGCAGCAATGTATTGCGGACGCCGGATTGAGTGAAGCCGAAGTTTCGAATGATGCTACAGGTATCATCGCCGGCTCCGGCGGCGCATCCGCAGCCAGCCAGACAGAAGCGGCGGACATATTAAGGGAGCGAGGCCTACGCCGCGTAGGCCCGTACCGAGTAACGCAAACAATGGGCAGCACCGTATCAGCCTGCTTAGCGACGCCCTTCAAGATACGCGGCATCAACTTTTCGATGTCCTCCGCTTGCTCAACCAGCGCCCATTGCATCGGTAGTGCTATGGAGCAGATTCAGTTCGGAAAACAGGACAGAGTTTTCGCCGGAGGCGGTGAAGAGCTGCACTGGACCATGAGTAGTCTGTTTGACGCTATGGGAGCATTGTCAACAAAGTACAACGACACACCCGAGCGCGCATCGCGCGCCTACGATGCTGATCGAGACGGCTTTGTGATCGCGGGCGGCGGCGGCATGTTAGTGCTCGAAGCACTGGACGTAGCGCAAGCTCGAGGCGCAAAAATCTACGCGGAAATCGTCGGCTACGGAGCCACTTCCGACGGCTATGACATGGTCGCTCCGTCCGGGGAAGGCGCCGTTCGTTGTATGAAAAAGGCACTCGAAACCGTTGATGGCGCTATCGACTACCTCAACGCTCATGGTACAAGCACACCCGCCGGCGACATCCAAGAGCTGAAAGCTATCAAAGAAGCGTTCGCCAACAAATCTATCCCTACGGTCAGCTCGACAAAGTCTCTGTCCGGGCATTCCTTGGGTGCTGCTGGGGTGCATGAAGCGATTTATTCGCTGTTAATGCTCAAGAATAGATTTTTGTGCGCCTCCGCCAACATAGAGAACTTGGATCCAGAAGCAGTTGGCGTGCCTATTGCAATGGCACCGCAAGACAATGTAGACCTGCATCGAGTGATGTCGAACAGCTTTGGCTTCGGCGGCACAAATGCCTCCCTGGTATTTCAGCGTTTTTGAACATTACCCGGGTGGTAGTTGATCCAAGACGTGCTCAAGCTCCGTGCAAGACCCGCGGACGACGCGCTCACCGACTACCAGAGCAACTGATTCAAGGTGATTGCTTGCAGCGCAGCGCCCGCCTGTACGGGACTACCCTGTTCCACTATGGCTAATGCGTCAGCCTGGCTCAGGGCGCTCAAGATTCCAGAGCTTTGATTCGTAAGCGGTTGAGCCAAGAGCTCTTTGTCCTTCACCGTCAAATTTACTCTCAAAAACTCGGTACGGTTCGCAGGTCGAGCCAACGAAAAGTCTGCGAGCACAGGAACCGAATGGAGCTCCCCGTCGGATCGGCCTTGAAGCACCGAAATAAAAGGCCGGGCGAGGATGGCCAGCGTCACGAAGGCAGAAGATGGGTTTCCAGGGAGACCAATGAAGGGCTTGCCACAAGCCTGGCCAAAGACGAAAGGCTTTCCAGGCTTGATCGCTACTCGCCATAGCGCGAGCTCGCCAAGCTCGCTCAAGGCCTGCTTGATCACATCGGCGTCGCCCACCGAAGCACCTCCACTACTGATCACAAGATCGGCGCTTTCCGCTGCCGATTTTAGTGCCTGATAGGTGGTCGCGAAATCGTCGCGTACTACCGCTACGCGCTCCAGGCTACAGCCCCAAGCACGCAAGAGACTCTCCAACATAATCGAATTACTGTTGTAGATCTCACCGACCTTTAGTTCTCGGCTACCGGGGTCTACAAGCTCGTCGCCACTGGCTAACAACGCTACTCGTAATGGACTTCGTACCGAAATCTCCCCATAGCCCTGAGAGGCCAAAACGCCGAGATCAGCAGGCTTGAGCCGTGTCCCGGCCGCTAGCAGCAAATCTCCTCGGCTTATGTCTTCCCCACGACGACGAATGTGCTGCCCCAGCTGCGCCGCTTTCGGAAGCTCAATACGGCCGTCGTCCATTACGGCCACCTCTTCTTGCGCGATCACAACGTTAGCGCCCTGCGGGATGGGAGCGCCAGTAAAGATTCGCGCTACGGAGTCTGGGGCCAGGGGGAGTGGTGCAACGCCTGCACGAATAGTTTGAGAAACCTGGAGCGTAGTAGACGTACTGTCTAAACGGGCCGCATAGCCGTCCATCGCGCTGTTATCCCAGTGGGGCACGTCGAGTTCGGCGAATAGGTCACTAGCAAGCACGCGACCATAACTGCTCGCCAGAGAGACCGTTTCCCCGGCAGTCACAACGCGAGCGTGTTCTAGAAGTCGCTTTCGCGCCTCTTCGAGAGGCATAAGCGGGTTCACCATGCTGGTACTCCGTCGAGATGATATTGCCTAGATCAGCGTCACACAGGTCGTACTAGTGCGCCCCCGACAAGACTCCAGCAAAGTTGCAAGGTCGATGACGAGAATCGAGCTGATCTCGTAGGATTCCGTTCCAAGCGGTCTTGCAAGCACCGGTAGAACCGGGGACGCAAAAGACCGCGGTTCGGTTAGCAAGGCCAGCGATCGCTCGTGACTGCACCGTAGAAGTGCCTATCTCTTCGTATGATAGGGAACGGAATAGCTCTCCAAACCCCTCTATGAGCTTGTCAAACAGAGGGGCAACCGCTTCCGGAGTAGAGTCTCTCCCCGCAAAGCCTGTCCCTCCAGTTATAAGCACGGCGTTAACGTCAGAATCAGCGATCCAAGCGGATAGGTGTGCGCGAATTTGATAACGATCATCGGGGACTATCTCGCGTGTCGCAAGTAGATGACCTGCCTCGCGCAGCGCATCACAAAAAAAATCACCAGACGTATCGTTCTCCGGTACTCGTGTATCCGATACGGTCATCACCGCTACACTCAGGGGAATTAGCGTGTCGGTATCCAATTGCGCCATAAACGTTCTCCTCTCGTGCGCCCGATGATCGCTGCTAGTACTCAGCCAACCTGACGACAATATTTTCCGTCACTTAGTCGGAGTTCGGTTATCGATATACTGTTTAACCAACGGGTTGGTGAAACCTCGCCACTGCACCTGCTTTATCGCGAAACTATTGAGCAAACGATTGCAACTGAGGACTCGAATCTCGGGTTTGGAATCCTCGCTAGTAACGCGAGGTGAAATAGCCACGTCGGACGTATCGGTAAACTGACTGGCGCTGGCCAACAGCGCTTCGGCGAAACCATACTCCGTTGTCTTCCCACCAGCGGTATAGTGGAAGACTCCCTGCGCCTGAGCGCCAACGGAAAGCTGATCTAGGATAGCCGCGAGCACACGCGCCACATCGACACTGGCTACGGGACAAAACAGATTGAGATCATCGAAAAGCGCCTCCCGCTCAAGCGCCATACTTTGCAGCGAACGCGTAAGTAGATTATTGCCGACAGGGGCGAACAGAGGGCCTGTTCTCAGCACCAAAGATCGATCGCCAGCGTAGAGCACTCGCTGTTCCGCATCCGCGAGCTGCGGACCAGGCTCTCGGAAGGCATCCGCTGGGTCGCCCTCAAGAAGGTTCCGTCCCGTCTGACCCGCAAATACTCGATCCGAGGACAGCAAGAGGTAATGAATAGCGCTTCGTTCGCAGGCCTTGGCGAGCCAGTGGCTTCGCTCCAAATCCAAGCTTTGGAGTGGCTCTCCGCATGCTATTTGCCACGCCAGCCTCAGGTCTACCACCGCGTCTGGTCGATTCTTTCGGGCTGCTTTCTTGGCTTGCCGTTCGCTGCGCCAGCGACTGCTTGCCGCTGTCAAAGCGGTACCGTGATGACGACCCCACTGGGAGAAGGCGCTCAGTAGCGCGGCTCCCACGGGGTTATCAGAGCCAACTAAAAGTACGTCCATGAAGAATTACTGCGCTTTTCCAAAAACGCATGGCGTAGCTAGAATGGAATATCGTCGTCCGCAATATCGTTCATGGGCGCGGGTTGAGACGGCGCAGATGCCGCGCCTCCCCCATGAGCGGCAGCAGAACCGGAAGCAGAACCGGAAGCGCCA
>JBCCQO010000275.1:0-4922 GCA_039024595.1 Pseudomonadota bacterium
CGAGATGGGCGTGGGTCCTGATTTGACCTCTGCCTTACTGGATGAGGCCGCCAAACTGTCCGGAGAAGTCGTCAGTCCCCTGCGGAGAGTGGCCGACGAGAATCCGGCGCGTTGCGAAGATAAGAAAATCGTTCTCACCCCCGGCTATGCCGAAGCATTGCAGCAGCTCGCAGCCGGAGGTTGGTTCGGTATTAGCGCTGACTCGGAGTGGGGCGGTCAGAATCTCCCGGAGATTTATAGCACTGCCGCCTGCGAAATGTGGAATGGAGCGGATATGGCCTTTGCTCTTGCGCCCTTTCTCAGCAGTGGAGCTGCATTAGCAATCGCCGCCCACGGTAGCGATCAAGTCAAGCAAACCTATCTAGAGAAACTACACACTGGTGAGTGGACCGGCACCATGAACCTGACAGAAGCGGGGGCTGGCTCCGATCTTGGCCCGATGAAGACGCGTGCGGTCAAAAACGGCGATCACTATCTGATTACAGGACAAAAGATCTACATTACTTGGGGAGACCATGACGCGGTGGACAACATTGTTCATCTGGTCCTCGCCCGGCTCCCGGACGCACCTGCTGGTTCGGGGGGTATATCGATGTTTGTCGTGCCCAAGTACCTCGTTAATGCGGACGGCAGTCTCGGTGAGAGAAACGATGTTTACCCAGTATCGACCGAACACAAAATGGGTATTCATGGCAGTCCGACCTGTGTCATGGCTTTTGGCGACAGCGGAGGTGCAATTGGTTATCTCGTTGGAGAAGAAAATCGTGGTTTAGCCGGAATGTTCACAATGATGAACGAAGCACGGCTCAAAGTGGGTCTTCAGGGTCTTGGTGCTTCCGAAGGTGCGCTACAAAAAGCGCTTGCCTACGCTCACGAGCGTGTCCAGGGCGGAGTGCCCATCATCGAGCACGCGGACGTCAAGCGAATGATCCTGACCATGAGGTCCTTGTGCGAAGCCATGCGTGCCATCGCCCTGAGCGAGGCACTGACGATGGACTTGGCACACTACGGGAAAGAAGCGCAGCGCGGCGAAGCGCAGGCTCGTATTGATCTGATGATTCCCGTAATCAAAGGCTGGATGACCGAAGTGGGCGTGGAGCTAACCTCCCTTGGCGTTCAGGTCCATGGCGGAATGGGCTATGTCGAGGAAACGGGCGCAGCGCAATACCTTCGTGACGTGCGTATTACCCCGATCTACGAGGGAACCAACGGTATCCAGGCTGCTGATCTTGTTGGGCGAAAAGTGGGCCGAGACGGCGGTTCCACCATGCATCAGCTCATTGATGAAATCCGGCAAACGGTACAACAGCTAAATGATGCAGATGGTGTTCTAGCCTTGATGGGGCAGCGCCTAAGCGCTGCAGCAAATCTTCAAGCCGAGTCAACAGAGAGCATTGTGAATCTCCTCAGCTCTGAGCCAGAGGCTGCGCGCGGAGCCGCCTTCGACTACCTGATGCAAACCGGCTACTGTTTCGGTGGCTGGCAATTGGCTCGTGCTGCACTCATAGCCCAAAAGCGACTCGCAGAGGGTTTTACGGATCCCTTCTATGAGCAAAAAATAGCAACCGCTAACTTTTACATGCATAACATCTTGCCTCGCTGCCGTGGCTATGCGGGTGTGGTCACCGAATCCGGCAGTGCGCTCACCGAGTATCCGGTGGGGTGGCTGTGAGCGATGAAGGTCGGCAGGGTGTCTCTTTTTCGACGCCCGATCTTTCTGACGAACATCCAAAAGCCACTGCAGTGATCGCAAACTGGAGGGACTTTGGAGGTCAGGACAACTTTTACGGGCCTGCGGTTACCGTAAAGTGTTTCGAGGACAACTCGCTGATTAAATCTTTGGCTGCGGAGCCAGGGCTGGGCCGGGTGATCGTGGTGGACGGCGGAGAGTCACCGCGTCGCGCCCTACTTGGAGACCAAATCGCTGCAAACGCGGTTAAAAATGGCTGGGCTGGACTGGTCATCGCGGGTGCGGTCAGAGACGTAGAAGTGCTGCGCACGCTTACGCTTGGGGTCAAGGCGCTCTTCAGTTGTCCGCAGAAAACGGACAAACGCGGTGAAGGACAGCTCAATATTACAGTGCAGTTAGCGGGCGTTACCGTGTCACCGGGAGATCACGTCTACGCTGATGCGAACGGAGTCCTAGTATCCGCGGAGGCTCTGATCTAGCTGCTCTGGTGATCAGTCAAGAAGCCGCATCGAGAGATCTAAGGCGCGGCAGTGTTTTGTCAGTGCGCCTATCGAAATGAAATCCACACCAGTTTCGGCGATCGCTCTAAGGCTGTCCTGGGTGACATTGCCCGACGCCTCTAGCTCTGACCGGCCGTCCGTCAACCTGACGGCATCACGCATCTGATCCAAAGTGAAGTTGTCCAACATGATCCGCTCCGCGCGCGCATCAATGGCCTGCTCGAGCTGATCCATAGTCTCGACTTCTATCTCCACAGGTTTATCTGGAGCGGACTCTCGTGCACGCAGCACCGCCGCGTGAATCCCGCCGCAGGCCGCTATATGATTCTCTTTGATCAAAAAAGCGTCGAATAAACCGATTCGATGATTGTGACAGCCGCCGCAGAGGACGGCGTATTTCTGTGCACGCCGAAGTCCGGGGATCGTCTTGCGGGTGTCTAACAACTTTACCCCGGTGCCTGCAACAAGTTCGGCATACTCTGCGCAAACCGTCGCGGTACCAGAGAGGGTTTGAAGAAAGTTCAAAGCCGTGCGCTCAGCCGTGAGTAGCGCACGGGCGGGGCCGCTGACGGTGCAGAGCGTTACTCCTGCGGAAAGCTGATCACCGTCTGCAAATGACCAGCGTATGTTGCAGCGATCATCGACGGTCTTGAATACCTGATCCGCCCATTCGCGGCCACACAAAACACCCTTTTCCCTGGTGATGATCGTCGCGCTCACCACAAGGTGTTCCGGTAGAAGTTCCGCTGTGATGTCGCCCGTGGCGACGTCCTCGGCCAGAGCTTGATCGACTTGGTGCTGAAGGAGCTGTTTGTTCAACGGTGCCATTGGGTGATGTCTAGTGACCGCGAGAGTTGTCGCGTGGTCGATTCTACCAGCCGTGAACCAAATTGATGTGTGTTGGGGCTCGCGCAGGCGGCTTGCCCAACGTAGGATCACTGCTCAGAATGCTCTGCATGCAGTATGTACATGATTCAGAGGGATGGTTCAGCGGTGCCCGCCGTTGCCCGTCGCCAAACTTTAATGCCAGACCGGTTGGCGTGGATCCAGAGCTCGTGGTAGTTCACGGCATCTCTCTTCCCCCAGGTTGTTACGGGAGCGGTGATGTTGAATCCCTATTCTGCAATCGGCTTGACCCTAGCGGTCATCCTTACTATGCCCAGCTGGATGGATTACGTGTATCAGCGCATTTTTTTATTGAGCGGAGTGGGGCGTTGACCCAGTTTATTTCTTGCGATGATCGAGCTTGGCATGCGGGTGTGTCTCAATGGCGTTGGCGAACTGACTGCAACGACTTCAGTATCGGCATTGAGCTTGAAGGCGTGGATGTTCATGGCTACGAAAATACTCAGTACCAAACCTTGAGTTGGCTTCTCGTCGGTCTGTTCTGTGAGTACCCTCGTTTGTCCATCGAAGCGGTAGTTGGGCACAGCGACATTGCCCCCGGTCGAAAAACCGACCCGGGCCCCGCATTCAACTGGGCGCTGTTACGTCGCCTGTTGCGCAATAGGTTCCGACCAGGCGAGTCTGCGAGGCCGCTGAATAACAGCTCCAGCAACCGTTGAGCTTTCTCTAGCAGCCGAATACTTATGGACTTAATTACCCTAATCATTGCTCTTTCGCTCTATCAAGTGGTTAGACCGGGCTCTTTATTGCAGCGTGACGACTGGCTTTACCGTGCCGATGAGCGATTGAGTGCCGTGCTGGAGAACTCCTTGCTAAGAGCAGGAGCATTGCTCCTACTCATTCTTTTGCTACTTGGCTGGACACTCGCGGAGCTCGAAGGATGGTGGTTCGGCTTAGTGCCGATTACCGTAGCAGTAGCCATGCTTGTTTGGGCCTTGGGGCATGACGACTATCACACGGAGCTTGAACGACAGCTAGCGGCGAAAGAAGACAATCCGACGGCCGCTGAGACGACCAATAGTTCGGCGACTGGGCAACAGAAGAGCAGTTTGTGGATGCCGGAGGAAGACACCTTTGCGCCTGACGCAGCAGCCCTCTCGAGGGAGCACAATTCACTCAACCGCCGTGTGCTCTACGCCGGCTACGCGCGCTGGTTTCCTCCTGTTCTGTATTTCTTGCTCTTCGGGCCTGCGATGGCGGTTGGCTACCGGGCCGTGTCGCTTCTAGCGAAAAAAGAAGCTGATCGTTCTGAAACGGTCTACAACAACATTTTGTTCTACTTCGATTGGCTACCAGTGCGCGCCGTCGCCGCGACTTGTGCTCTCGTCGGAGATTTTACGGCTGTGTTTCGTGCGAATCTTGGGGAGCTGCTCTTGAGCACTAAGGGTGCGCCAGAACTTCTAGAAATCGTTGCCAACGCCAGCGTGGACCAGGTCAACCTCAAAACACAGAGCGAATTACTGTATCGCTGCTCGGGGCTTTGGCTTTTGCTGATTGTGCTGATCCTTGTTCTAAGCTAACGACGCCCTATGAGTTCAGCTCACGACAACGCAAGCACTGAGGCCAATGGGGAACCGCTGGATTCCAGCGTGGTCACTCGACAGCACAGTGAAGTGCTTCGAGACCATCCGCAGCAGAATGAAGTTTTGTTTCTCACCGTCGTGTTTCATCCAGACCTAAGTCTTATCGGCGCCAGGACTGACTTACCCAGCAAGGCTGAGGATCAGCTGTTAGGTCGTCACGAACCGAGCTTCCGTGTCGCCGGCACAACTCGTGAACTCGGGGATCCGTACCTAAGTCGTCACGCTTTGAAACTACGCTATCAA
>JBCCQO010000276.1:0-4881 GCA_039024595.1 Pseudomonadota bacterium
AGGGCTTGGGCTCTTCCCAAAAGGCGTAATTGATCTTGGTGATCTTGCCCTCTAGGGTGCGCACCTGCCCGAGCGCCTTCGCTCCCTCCGCAGGGCCGAGAGGTAGCTCGTAACGATCAAACTGCACTTGCTGATACCCATCAATCGTTGCACCTTCGAAGCGAGACACCAGGGGATAGTCAGCAGAACCGCGTTTGTCGGCTTGCTGAGCGAAGGAGGCGGTCGAAAAAAAGACCAGTAGCGCTATCGTCAGCGTGAGATTTTTCATGGCCTTTAGCCTCCCTCAGAGCGTGCCAACTTCATCGAAGCGCTCTCCTTTCAGCTACCGCCTATCGCAAGAGCCGGCCGGGGTCGCGCAGACCCCATACTCGCAAGACGCTAAACAAGGAGAAATCATCAGAGTTGATGAAATCAACGGCTGCTGGCCGCTTTTGAAAGAAAAATAGCCCCAATTGGTGGCTCAATGAGTTCGAATCGGCCGATTCGGTCGAATGTGCATCGCCTTCCGATGAATCTGCGTCTCTCACTGAAGAGGAGATAGCTGTGGAACGGCTCGACACAAGCAGAAAACGGTTCACCTTTTTGATCTACACAGCCCTGGCGCTCGGCATCGCAAGTTATGCACTTCTATATCTCTTTGGCGATCCTAAGCTGGCTAACCGTTTCGACGTGAGTTTCGCCAACGCAAACATGTCGGCGATTCCTGGCCATTTCTTTTTTGGAGGGGTTGCGCTGCTGCTGACGCCACTGCAGCTCAGCGACACCATACGGTTGCGTTGGCGATCTCTCCATCGGCTGACCGGATTGCTCTATACCATCGCGGTATTTATTGCGGGGGTATCTGCACTACTGATCGCACCGAGAGCTCAGGGAGGTATGGTATCCGTCGCAGGGTTTACGACGCTCGCTCTACTATGGCTGGGGAGTACTGCTCTCGCCTGGCAAAGAGCACTGATGATGGATTTCGCAAACCACGCCCGCTGGATGTATCGGAGCGTTGCGTTAACGTCGTCGGCCATCACGCTACGAATACTTCTTGGCCTTGGAGTACCCGTCGCAAAGCTTCCACTAGAGCTCGTCTACAGCACCGCCTCCTGGGCAGCATGGATCATTAACTTAGCGGTGTGCGAGTACTTTTTTGTACCTCGCGCCGATAAGCACTAGGCGTCAAACCCTCGCTCCGTTTAAACGCTGAGTTAAAGGTGGATTTCGAAGTAAAACCTGCCGCGTAGGCGATATCAAGAATATTGCTGGTGTTCTCTGCACGCTCTAGCTCGGATTTCACAATAGCGATTCGCCATCGATTGACGAACTCGTAGAAAGATTCCTTGCGTCCGTGATTGAGCGCCTCGGAGACCAAATATTCCGGATAACCTGATCTCCTGGCCAGCTCTCCGATTGAGAGCGCAGGTTTACGATAAAGCTCTTGCTCACGCATCAGGCTCTCGATGCGCATCAGAACTTCCGGGAAGCGGCCATCCTCGGCGGCACGTTTTTCCATCGACCTTACCGCTACGATAGGCGTGGTCGTCAGTAGACTTCTGTATCCTAAAGTCCAGATCCAAAGAGACACCGTTCCGTAGATCAACCACTGAGAAAAAATAGGTACCGGGGTAAGCGTCGTGAGTAAAACGACTACCCATATTGCGATCTGCCAATAAACCAGATGTAGCAGCCATGGCACACCACTACGATCCGCATCTGCTCGTTGCCCCGCTAGTAGCCTCCGATACGCGACGACGGCGCGCAAAGAGAGCGCCAAGTAGACGATGAACAGCAAGATCATGCTTATGTTTAGCGCTTGCAGCCGCCAAGGCGCCAATCCTCCGGGGAGCGTGCCTTCACTCAACAGCTGAGCTAGTTCATCTGTTGGAAGTATTAGAAAGTCAAAGTGAAGCAGCATCACTAACGGTAGCGGGGTCAGGTGTGCGAAGTCCGCCAAGTTTAGAGAGCGAGCAGCTAAGAGCACGCGCGTAAAAATAAAAAGAAAAGCCGCATAGGCAAACGGAAAGAAGTGCGTTACGCCATAGAATCGCAGCAACACACCGTCTCGGGGGCTTAGATTCAGGTAGGCGATTAGAATCGTCAGATGGATACTGAGCATAGCGATCCACAAGGATAGAACTTGAAAAGCCTGTCCATTACCCGGTTTACGCCATAACGCCAGTGCGAGCACTAAACCCTGCCCCGCACCAACGGCGTACACCGTGCTCCAGAAGTTGCTACTCATAGAATAGGAGCTGTCTGAAGGCGTCCAATACGATTAACGATGGCAAAACACGGTAGCTTCAAGTGATTCGCTAGCTTGTCACCACGACGCGCGTGTCAGCGATTAGGTCGTGGACGCAGCGCCGGTCTTCACGAAAAATAAACAACACGTTGACCAGATTGAGAATACCGCCAATAAATGGCACGTAAACGACGCCCCATTGAGGAAGGTAGCGTTTCAGGACGAGTGTTTCGAGCTTTGGCTTGGAGCCGTCGATATGCGCGATCCGAATCTTCAACAGTTTTTTACCTACGGTCTGAGCCGTCGCTTGCAGCGAGCGGTAATTGATTGCGAAGAAGACGGCTAAACCGAGGGTTGTTGAGATGAGCGTTTCGAAAAAAGATAGCTCACTGTCTTCTCCGGAAAAACCAACAATTCCAAACAAAAACAGGATGGGTAAGGTCGCGACGGAAACAATAACGCCGTCGATCAACTGTGCGCCAAGGCGGGTCAAACGATCAGCAGGCTGAAGGCTCGTCGATTGCGAATCTTCCATTTTCTTTTTCCTCCCGAAGAAAAGCGACCTAATCCTAGCTTAGGAAAACGTAATCCCCTAGAAGATTGACGCTTGGCCTGACCAAGCACTGGCCAAAACCTCCGCCTGTGATTAAATGGGAAGCTATCGACAACTCCCGCGTATTTCCTGGGTGAGGGCCATGCACCTAACCGCTGTGATTAGGACAAGAGAGACTCGGACAAGAGGGTTTAAGCCAAAGAGGTTTTGGCCAAACCCATGGCTGCTGCCAATTGCAGCGTTGCTAAGCTTAGCGGGCTGCGAAGAGCCGGTAGTGGTCGAGGAAGCTGTTCGCGTAGTGGTCACCGACGCGGTACAAAGAGACGTTACGCTCTACGGTAATTATGTCGGCCAGACCCGAGCGAGTAAGCGTGTGGAAGTAAACCCGCGAGTCGACGGATTCCTTGAGGAGATAGGATTCGTAGAGGGCAGTGTGGTGAGTGAAGATTCGCTGCTGTTCGAAATCGACCCCGCACCCTTCCAGGCCGTTTTGCATCGGGCGCAGGCTACCCTGAAGCGTCTGGAAGCCGCTCAGGGGAAAGCAGCCCGCGATGTAGCACGAATTAAACCATTGTTTGAAGAAGATGCGGCCAGCCAGCTCGACTACGACAACGCGTTGGCTGCAGCACAGCAAACCAAAGCGGCCGTAGAAGAAGCGCAAGCCGATCTTACCAACGCGGAGCTACAGCTGGACTACACGCAGATCCGAGCACCTATCAACGGCTTGATCGGTGAATCCGCTGTCGATGTCGGTGCGCTGATCCGCTCCGCCGATGCGATGCCGCTAACCACGGTCAGTCAAATCGATCCAATCCACGTGTATTTTTCAATGTCGGCGCTTGATTATCTCAACGCTCGGAGGCGCATCCGAAGCGTTTGGGAAGAGATGAAAGCCGATCGAGAAGGTACGGCCGTTGAGGGCGAAGTCTCGATCACGCTGCCTGATGACAGCGTCTATCGATTTAAAGGCAACGTCGGTTTTACGGATCCTAAGGTCAACCCGCAGACCGGCACCTTCGCTATTAGGGCAGTAGTGCCAAATCCTGATCGGGAGCTACTGCCCGGTCAATACACTCGAGTAAAGCTGCCGCTAGAGACCAAACGCAACGCTTTGCTGATTCCCGAGCAGAGCATTCTGATTGAGCAAGGCGGCGTTTATGTGTACGTGGTGCTTCCAAACAATAGAGTGGAGCGTCGCCTGATCTTCATTGGCCCGATCATCGACGGCGAATTGATTGTGGAAAAGGGCCTAGACGCGGGGGAAAAGGTTATCGTTCACGGCGTGAACAAGGTCTTTCATGGCAGTCTTGCCGACGCGATCAGCCTGGAGGCCTACGAGGCCGAACTCGCCGCAGAGGCGGAAGCCGCCCTTACGATCCCTGCCGGCGAAGCGCTTGAGGACCCGACGGAGTGATCTCTCGCTTTTGTATCGATCGCCCGATTTTCGCTGCTGTTATTTCCATTGTTATCGTAATCGTGGGCGGCATCGCCGCCTCCAATCTTCCGATCGACCAGTATCCGGATATTACGCCCCCGTCGGTCAGCATTGCAGCGACCTTTCCCGGGGCAACCGCCAACTCCGTGGCCAACTCCGTTTCCGCGCCGCTAGAAAAGCAGCTAAATGGATTGCCGAACATGATCTACATGGAGTCGAACAGCAAGAACAACGGCGGCGCTAAGGTGACGCTGACCTTCGAGGTCGGTACAAGTCCGGATCTTGCCGCTGTCGATGTGCAGAACGAAGTGAAACTCGCGGAACAAGACCTACCTGTTGATGTGATGCAGGAAGGCCTCGCCGTGGAGAAAGTCGCGAACGTGGAGCTCATGAAGATCGCGATTCGATCCGACGACCCTCGCTTCGATGAGGTCTACTTGTCGAACTATATGAGCATCAACATCCGCGATGAAATCAAACGGATTCCCGGCGTCGGACGGACGCGGAATAACGGCTCTCGACGCTACTCTATGAGAATCTGGCTCAAGCCCGATCGGATGGCAGCCTATGGTCTGACCACAACCGATGTTATGAACGCTGTTCGAGAGCAAAACGCCGCAGCCTCAGCTGGAACGATAGGCGGTCAACCTAACGATGGCTCGG
>JBCCQO010000277.1:0-4876 GCA_039024595.1 Pseudomonadota bacterium
GAATCATGGTCGATGTGTCGCATGGAAGCGACGAAGTTTTCTACGACGCGATAGCGATTTCAGAAGCACCCATCATAGCTACTCATTCCAATGCGCGGGCGGTCACGAATCATAAGCGCAATATGACAGACGACATGCTCAAGCTCTTGGCAGAGAACGGCGGTGTGGTCCAGCTCACAATGCTCTCTGACTATTTGCGAGAGCTCCCCGCGAATCCAGAGCGAGACGCCGCATTTGCAGAGCTACGAGCAAGCATGAAGCCCGCCGGGGATATGACCCAGGAAGAGCGCGCGGCGATTCGAGCGCAGTTCCAGGCGTTAGGAGAAAAGTATCCGGAGCCCTTGGCGACGGTTCGTGATGCCGTAGATCATATTGACCACATCGTAAAAGTCGCTGGAATAGATCATGTGGGAATCGGCTGCGATTTTGACGGAGGCGGCGGAATTGATGGTGTGTTCGACGCCAGCGAAGTAATGAACATCACGATTGAACTGGTACGGCGAGGCTATACGGAAGAACAGATCGAGAAGATTTGGAGCGGTAACTTCATGCGCGTATTTGAAGAAGTTCAGGCCATTGCGGCTAAGAATGGGGGCAAGGATTCGATTTAAGCCCCTACGGAGCCTGAACAGGGCGACGCTTGGATAAAGTTTTGCGAGTAACTAGTGGTGTTTCAAGTGCGCAAAGGCGCCCTCTGTTACAACGTTTTTGTGCCATTGGCTTTCTCGCCCTGCTCGGTGCGAGTATTCCTGCACTAGCGCATCCCTTGCGGTTATCTTTGTGCGAAATCGAGTATGAATCGGCTTCGCGGACGGTCACCGTCAGCCTGCGTTTGTTTCTGATGGACATCAACGAAGCACTCCTCTTTGACCCAAACAATAACGAGCTTGCATTCGGCCAGGTCGATGAAGCGCCAGAGGCGGAGAAACTCCTCCTCGACTATCTGAACGATTTCTTTTATCTAAAAGCGGACGGACAACGGTTAGAACTCACCGTAAAGAGTAAACGCCTGAGTGGCGAAGGCGACAATGTTGTTCTTGGATTGCTCTTTGAGTTCCCCGAATTGGCGTCACTTAGCTCGCTGGAAATAAAGAACGCCGTATTCACCGATCTCTTTTACGACCAGAACAACATCGTCTACGTGCACATCGATAATGAATCCAAAAGCCTGATGCTGAACAAGAAAACACCCATCCATACCCTCAATTTCTGAGATGCACCCATTCCCCTTTTACCTCACGCTCGGTTTCGATCACATCTCCGATCTTGCCGCCTACGATCACCTACTCTTTCTGGTGGCGTTGTGTGCGGTATACCGCATCGAGCACTGGAAGAACGTTCTGATTCTGGTCACGGCGTTCACCGTGGGGCACAGCCTAACGCTAGCCTTGGCCGCCACCGATAGCATTACGGTTCCTTCCAAGCTAATCGAGTTTCTTATTCCAACCACGATCCTTTTAACCGCCCTGCATAACCTCTTTCGGGACGACAGCGTCGGCCCGCCACCGCGAATGGGCCAGAACTACTTTATGGCGTTGTTCTTTGGGCTGATTCACGGTATGGGCTTCTCTAACTACTTTCGCGCGCTGTTGATGGGAGACTCATCGGTCGTCGTACCGTTACTTGGCTTCAACGTCGGCATTGAACTCGGTCAACTGCTCGTGGTGCTCATCATTGTTTCCGTCTCTTTTTTCTTAGTGAATCTGATCAAGGTGCGGTTTCGAGATTGGAATGTTTTCGTTTCCGGAGTTGCCTCGGGTTTATCGCTGCTGCTGATGCTCGAGAATCGGTTCTGGTAGCGTTTGCCCCCAGGGCAGCTCATACGGATTGATTGGGTACAAACTGCTGCTTCGGAGCCCTGAAACAACCAGAACCTAGAAACCCGCCGTTGTCTTCTTAGCCGTGACTAATTGTAATAATATTACGTTTAGTCACGCTCTGGATAACAACCATGCCATCGATAACTCCCCCCAGAACAAAACGCCTCCCGGTGACCGTACTCTCCGGCTTTCTCGGTGCGGGAAAAACCACCGTTCTAAGTCATGTACTAAACAACCGGGAAGGCAAGAAGGTCGCCGTCATCGTCAACGATATGAGCGAAGTCAACATCGACTCAGAAATCGTTCGCAACGAGGTCGAGCTCAGTCACAGTCAAGAAAAACTCGTAGAAATGAGCAATGGATGTATCTGCTGCACCTTACGAGAAGACTTACTGGAAGAAGTCACCAAGCTCGCTCAAGAAGGACGTTTTGACTATCTGCTGATCGAGTCGACAGGAATCTCCGAGCCGCTACCCGTAGCGGAGACATTCACCTTTGCAGATGAAGAAGGCGTCTCGCTGTCGGATGTTGCCGAACTGGATACGATGGTAACGGTCGTCGATGCGGCCAATTTCCCCCGCGATTACCAAGCGGCAAAAAAGCTTCAAGATACGGGAGAATCGCTTGGTGAGGACGACACTCGCAACGTTTCCGACTTGCTGGTCGACCAGGTTGAATTCGCCGATGTGATCTTGGTGAGCAAGACCGATATCGTCGATGAATCCGAGGTTGACGAACTCATCGCGATTTTAAGGAGCCTGAACTCGGATGCGCGCATCATTCCGATTGCGAACGGTGAGGTCGCTACGAATCAGATCCTGAAGACCGGTCTTTTCGACTTTGAGCGGGCGCAGCAGGCGCCCGGTTGGCTAAAAGAAATGCGAGGCGAACATGTTCCCGAGTCGGAAGAGTACGGCATAGGCAGCTTCAGTTACGAAGCTCGCCTTCCCTTTCATCCGGCTCGCTTCCACGCGCTTCTCCATTCTCTTAGTGATTACGGCAAGTTAATCCGGTCCAAAGGCTATTTTTGGTTAGCTACACGGCTGCGTTATGCGGGTCACTGGAGTCAAGCAGGCGGAGTGGCTCGCTACGGACTTGCAGGGCTATTTTGGAAGGCTGTACCAAAAGACGATTGGCCCGACGACCCCGAGTACCTAGCGTCGATCCACAAGCTGTGGAAAGAACCGTTTGGTGATATGCGCCAGGAACTTGTATTCATCGGGCAAGACCTGGACGAGTCGGGTATTCGCCAAGCACTCGACGACTGCTTGCTCACCGTTGACGAGATGCGAGCGGGAGCAAACAGCTGGACTAAGTTGGAAGATCCGTTCCCACGCTGGCCGACCTCGGAAAACGAGCCACCGAGCTGAGAACGAGGTCGAACCAAGGCATCGCGAGCACAAAAGCTCGCGATGACGACCATTGCCTACAAACGCGGGCGGCTGAATAGTGACCGCAGCAGGCGGCTAGAGCAAACCCCAATAGAAAGCGACCTAAGAAAGCTGTCCGTGGGCCTCTCTCTGGAACGCAGGACCAGGAGCGTAGGCCCAGAAACGAAGCCTACTCCTCGGGCGAAATCATCAGATAAACCTTGCGCACCTTTTCTATGACCTCAGCGGTCCCCTTCCATCCATAGGGGAACACCCAACTGTCTCCGGCTCGTACCTCAGTCACCTGACCAGACACAGAGGTAAACTTCCAATGCCCCTCTAAGAGATGACAAAACTCGATGACTTCTAGATCGAGTTCCAAAGTACCTGCTTCACACTCCCAAGTACCCGCAGCGAGCGTACCCTCGGCAAAGAAACCACTGTCTGTTTGCTTTGGTAATGGCCCTACTGGCTCTCCAAAAGAGTCCACACCGACAAGATCGGTTAGGGACGCGCACTGGTGTTGAACACTTATCTCTGGCACAGGGAATCTCCTCGCTAGCTACTGGCTCTGATATTAAGAAGCGGCCTGGGACACTACTTACGATACCCAAGCGAGCTGGGCGCGATGGTGCGGGAGCAAGCGGGTCACTAGCTTCCTAGCCCATCGGCTAGAACTCCTTTCTCAAATGCGCGTTCCTATACTCATCAAAACAGCAGGAATTGTTCTGTGAAGCTCACCTCTGATTCAAGCGACGTCATCGTCATCGGTGCCGGACACAACGGGCTGGTTTGCGCTTCTTACTTAGCTGCGGCAGGCCGTAGCGTACGAGTATTGGAAGCGCGGAATGTGATTGGTGGAGCCGCTCTCACGGAGGAATTCCATCCGGGATTTCGTAATTCAGTCTACTCCTACTCGGTGAGCCTGCTGCACCCCAAGGTCATCGAGGATCTTGCCCTTGAGGCCCACGGCCTTGAGATCATGGAGCGCCCAGCAGGAACCTTGAGCTTTCTCGACGGCGACCACTTGCGGCTAACGCGAGATGGAGCGCAAGCGCGGGCGGAGATCGCTCGCTTCTCTAAGAGAGATGCGGAACGAATCGATGCCTTTGAAGACGAAATCAGTGCAGTTGCGATAGCACTGCGCAGCCTGGCGCTGCAGGCTCCACCGAATTTTGGTGGCGGTTGGAGTGATGCGATTGGCTTGCTCAAGGCGGGCAACCAACTTCGCAAGTTGTCCAGCGAGCATCAAATTATTCTTGGTGAGCTCATGACCCGATCCCTGGGAGACCATCTGGACAGCTGGTTCGAAGGCGATGCACTTAAAGGGGTACTCGGACTGGAAGGCGTAATTGGTAACTATGCGGATCCGTACAATCCCGGTACAGCCTACGTGTTACTCCACCACGCTTTCGGAGAGGTAAAAGGGCGAGCAGGCGCTTGGGGCATAGCACAGGGCGGAATGGGCGCAATCTCAGATTCGATCGCCCGTAGCGCACGTGCTCGAGGCGTCGAGATTGTGACGGAGAGTCCGGTGGCCCGAATCATCGAAGAAAACGGCAAGGCTGCGGGTGTACTTACGGAAGATGGACGTGAATTTCGCGCCGCAATCATCGCTGCCAATGTGCACCCGCAAATTCTGCTTAGAAAGCTGCTGGATGCAAAACACCTGGACGAGCGAGACCA
>JBCCQO010000278.1:0-4875 GCA_039024595.1 Pseudomonadota bacterium
GATAACCGCCCAACAAGCGCGCTACTTCATCCAGCGGCCGTTGCGTTGCTGACAAACCGATCCGCTGCAGACTGCTGACGTCTGCTGCGTGATTTGTGCGCTGTGCTTCGAGTCGTTCCAACGATAGAAAGAGATGGGCTCCACGCTTGCTGGACACCATCGTGTGAATTTCGTCGATGATGACCGTTTCGACGCCGGCAAGAATTTCCCGCGCCTTAGATGTCAACATGAGATACAGCGACTCGGGCGTTGTGATCAACACGTCCGGTGGGTGGCGTAGCATTCGCGCTCGCTCACGAGACTCCGTATCGCCAGAACGAATAGCAACGCTCACCGCGTTGTGCGCCACACCCTCTCGAGCCGCCACGGCTGATATGCCCGCCAGCGGTGCGCGCAGATTGCGGTCTACATCGACCCCAAGCGCCTTCAGGGGAGAGATATAGATGACCTTCACACCGTCTTTCGCTTCCGTCCCAGCGCGGCCGGCTGCGCTCTTTCGCGTCGGCTTGCTTGAGAGCGACTGCGACCTTTGAGCTTTACCGGTACTTGCAAACAGCAATCGGTCGATCGCCGCTAGGAATGCCGCAAGTGTCTTTCCAGATCCGGTCGGCGCAAGCAGCAAAGCACTCTCTTGCTCAAAGAGCGCAGGCCAACTCTCTAGCTGAACTCGTGTTGGATTAGCGAAAGCTTCTGCAAACCAAGTGCGCGTGCAAGGGTGGAACAGGTTCTCCGGTATGGCCGCGGAATCTTGGGATACGGCGCGCGCGGTGTTTGTAGAAGTTGATTTTGAAGCCATGACTCAATTACGAAGAAGGTCGATGCGCAGACCAGCAGAAACACTAGGCAAGACGTCGAATTGATATAAAGTAACAGTTGTCCTGGCGAACTTATGGCGGGCGTTTAAAGAGATGAACCCACAGTTTGGTGGAATCAATACAGCCGATGAATAACGACAAGGTCGAACCTACTGGCGCCTCAGGTCGGCTAAACAGCCTCGATGTGCTGCGAGGATTCGCGGTGCTGATGATCTTTGTCGTCAATATCAAAATGATGGCGAACGGTTACAACCACTATGCCGATCGTTTCCTTTGGACCGGCAGGTACGATCATGCCATCGGGTATCTTCACAATCTGCTCGTTCACGGAAAGTTTGTCACCATCTTCACCGCGCTGTTTGGTGCCGGTTTGGTGCTTTTACTTGATCGGGAAAAACCCGTTCCTCTAACCATCGTATTGAGCCGCCTTTTTTGGTTAATCGTGTTCGGCTTCATTCATCTCGTGTTTATCCGCGAAGGCGATATTCTTATGCAATACGCCTTAGTAGGCTTTGTCGCCATCTTCTTTGTAAAGATGGACGCGCGAAGCTTATTGGGCCTGGGACTCGCTATACAGATAGCGCTATCCGTCGCCGGAATTTTGTTTCCCGTTGAATACAACGATGTGCCCATCCTATGGCAGGACGGACCCGAGATGCACCTTCAGGTCGAGAGCATTCTGCTTGGCCCGCTGGCGGAGCAAGTGGCGGCTCGCATCGATACGCTACGTTTCTATATGTTCGACCTGTTCATAGTGGGCAGAAGTTGTATCGATAAGTTGGCGGTGATGCTGTTCGGAATGGCACTGCTCAAAATGCGCTTCCTGACCGGCGAACTCGCCCCGAGCACCTATTGGAAGTTGGCGGCGGCCGGAGCCGCATGTGGCCTGCTGCTCACTACGGCCCGTCTTGTGGGTGTTGGCGGCTCGCCACTAGAAGAAAACCTCCTGGGCCTATTGTGGAAGGTGCACCGTTTTGGCGGAGCATTCTTCTGGTCTGCGCTGACCATTGGCTTGGTCGCCAGCGGCTGGAAAGCGCATGCGCTGGCAGCGGTCGGCAGGACGGCGTTTACGGTCTACATTCTGCAATCGGTCATTGGGTTGATTCTGTTCTCAAGCCTGGGCTTCGGGCTATTCGGTCAACTGACCCTCGGAGAACTCACCATAGTCACGGCACTGGTGTTCGCGATGTTCCTTATCGCAGCGCCGCTATGGCTTAAAGTTTTTCGCTTCGGTCCACTCGAGTGGCTTTGGCGCTCGCTGACTTATGGGAAGAGGCAATCGATGTTGGTCCGGTAATCAAGGCATCGACCGACGTAGGGCGTTTAAAAGCTCGTTCCTCAACCTAAGAAAATGAGCGCCGACGAAAGCTCACTATCCAGGTGACTTCTACTTTCGACACAGAGCGGAAGTAGCACCCCACATCGCTCTGGATGGGCCGATCTTTCGTATTCCGAGTTCGGGCGCCCTCTTTGTACACTACAGTCCTTTATCTCGTTAGTTTGGAGAGAGCCATGACCAGATCTATTACAGCGGTTCTGCTGCTAATACCCTTTGTACAGCCAGTGTTCGCTCAGTGGTCGGACAGGCAAGACGAAATCTGGAGTGTCATCCAGGCAACTTGGGCTGAGGAGGCCGGAGAGTCTGGGAAGTGGCCGACGAAATTCGCTACCTCTGACTACCAGAGTTGGGGTCAAGACGAGGCGTTGCCGCAAACGCTTGGAACGGTAGATCGCACCCTGAAATACTGGAACCAGCATTCAAAGCTGAAGCATCACAGGCTGAAACCGGCTTCAATAACCGTGAACAAAGACACCGCCGTTGTGAACTACTACGCCACCGAATATCGAGAAACCACCGAGGGGTCGAGGAGTCGGAGCGTCACAGCAATCACAGAAACCTTGGTTTTCAGAGATGGGCGGTGGCGATTCCTGGCAAGCAGTACCTGGATGCCTAAACCGAATTAGATGGTCGGAATCTCCGCTGTCTATTAACGCTGGGTATCTGTACGACGGCCGCTTCTGTCCGATGGCAGACAAACCCAGCAAACCGAAATACAAAGGCACAAAACAAATTCACCTAAAAACGAAGCGTAAATCGCGCCCCACCCGATTCACTCCTGCCCACGGTGATTGATCCTCCATGGGCTAGCATCACCTGTCGGGTTAGCGCTAAACCAACGCCGGAACCTTCCCGTTTGGTAGTAAAAAAGGGCACGAAAATCTTCGCTTCAGTCTCCGGATCTATCCCGGGCCCGTTGTCGATCACGTCGATACCCACTTGCCCGTTCATGTTCAAGTAGGCTCGCAGCTCGACGCTGGGCGCAGCACTAGTTACCAAGGCCTGCTCGGAATTTTTGAGGAGATTGAGGAGCACCTGTTCGAGCATCTCTCGGTCAGCTTGCACCGACAGAGATTGAGGCTCGACACGTTGCTTAAGCGCAATGCCTTTTTCTTTCCAACCCGACATGAGTAGCTGGGTGACATTGGCAAAAACCTCGTGGAGTACGAGCGTTTGTCGGCTGGGCGGTGGCAACCGGGTCAACTGGCGATAGCTCTGGACAAAGTGCATCAACCCATCGGAGCGACGCGCGATGGTGTCCATGGCACTTTTTACGTCGGCTAGGTCATCGACTGCATCTGGATGCGCGGCGACTTTCGCACTTGCATCCTCTACTAAGTCGGTCGCCGTTTTCGCCAGCGAGGCTACCGGTGTCACGCTGTTCATGATTTCGTGGGTAAGCACACGGACTAGGTCTTGCCAGGCTTGCAGCTGCACACCGTCGAGCTCACTCTGAATGTTCTGCAAGCTAATCAGCCTTTCGACTCGGCCGGCCAGCGCCAATTCGGTCGCTGCCACGGTAAAACGTTGTTCTAGGCCGTCCACTCGCAGAACCGCCAAGCGTCGCTCCCCTGGGGTAACTGAACTAACCTGATTTTGAAAGTCAGCACCAAACACGTTGAGATCCGTGTCTCTGGCAATTCGAGCGGTCCCAAAGAGACGTCGTGCGGCATTGTTGTGGAGGTCAACTTTTCCGTCGTGCTGCAACGACAGTAGCGGTACCGGCACATGCTCAACCATTGCTTTGAGCTGGCGTAGAGTTTCTTCCTGCTGATTGCGGCCCTGCTGAAAGCGTTGAACGATCTCGGTAAACGCGTCACCCAACTCCTCAAAACCCGAACCTACTTTCGGCATTTGGAAACGTTGGCCAAAGTCCGTGTAGCGAATCGCATCTAGAAAGCGAGTTAGCTCGCGATTGGTTCGCTGAAGAAAACGGAGAAGCTCAAGGAGCAAGACCGCCGCGCACACCGCGAGCAACAGACTCAATACGGCAAGCCCTGGCTTCAGCACCACGTACACGACGGCGATCAGCGCCAACAACAGCGCAAAAACTCGGGCGGCAAGCATTAGGGAGAAGTTTTTAAAAACCATATTTCTCCATGCGTCGGTATAGGGCAGCGCGTGTCAGTCCTAGCTCTTTTGCCGCATGGCTAATGTTGTAGCGATGCCGCTTGAGGGCGGTCTCGACGGCTCGTCTTTCTAGGTTCTCAAGATTGAGATCTGCCGGTAGCGGCTCAGCTGAAGAATTTGGAATTGAACCAGACCCGTCCTGAACGCGCGGGATTGCAGCGCTCCTAAGTTGAAGGTCTTCAGGCTCGTAGCGGCCGTTTGCCGCTAGGATCACTGCACGCTCAACGGCATGTCGAAGGGCGCGTACGTTCCCAGGCCATGGATCACTTCGAAGCGCGTGGAGCGCCTCGGAAGAGAACGCAAGTTTCTGCTTCTGATACTTGCGCGCGTAAATTTCAGCGTAGTGTTCTGCGATAGCTACGATGTCCTCGGCTCTGTCTCGCAGTGGGGGCAGCGTGAGCTCTACCGTGTTGAGCCGAAAAAGAAGATCCTGACGAAAACGGCTTTCATCGGCTAGTTCATCGCGGGGTACATTGGTGGCTGAGAGTACGCGCACATCAATGGGCGTCGCCTGATTACTCCCGACCGGCAACACCTGCCGTTGTTCAAGCACCGTGAGCAGTTTAGCCTGCAGATGAAGAGGTATATTGC
>JBCCQO010000279.1:0-4867 GCA_039024595.1 Pseudomonadota bacterium
CACCAAACAGCAAAGTCATCACCACGCCAAACTGAAGATAAAGCCGGACTTCTGCACGAGCCTTCTTTTGCCATGGCGCTAAGAACGGTCCGATCAACGGGCGTATGGCCAACAGCCACGTGTTCCCCGGATCGACCGTGTGGTAGTAGAGACGCAACCGATGGGTCCAGCGAATAACCGAACTTGCCAGAGGCAAGCGAGCCGCCTCTTTCCAGCGCGCCGAGATCAGCGAACTCGCGATAAAGGTCAGAAGCATGAATATTGGTTCATAGAGCTCGGTACTCCCGCTAACGGTTCCCAGTGTCAGGCCAATAAGCATAAGTAGGACTGCGCTTGCCGCAATGCGACTTCGGCCTGCGCGAAGAGAGTGCCACTTTGGCGGCGCCTTCAGGTCGAGTTGTTCCCGGGGCGGCAGAAAGTTCAAGCTGCTTGGTGGCAACCCCTGATCGAGGCGCTTACGTTCCCGCCGGTTGCAATCCTCAATCAGTTCACCAAGCTTAAACCAGTCTCGAATCCACCAGATAAGTGCACCCCCAGCGCACAGTAACATCAGTAAACCGGTCCATGGTTTGCGACAGTAGAAGCGGTGTGCTCCGAAAATCCCGAACAAGGCAGCCCAGAAAACCATCAGGGGAAGCGAGCGGGGTTGGTAACGGTAAAGGTCGTCTACGACTTCGAGAGAAAAATCGGGGTCGAGCGAATGTGGGTCTTTGGCCATGTGCTTATCTGAAGACTGATACCGGACGCAAGTAAACAGTCGAACTAAACTCCGACCGTGTTACTCCTTCGAAGGTTTATAACAGACCCGCTTCGGATAAATTTAACTTGCTTTGCTACCAGCATAACCTAGTCTCCTAGAAGATATTGATCGGAGAAAGAGCCATGAAAAGTCTGCGGGTAAAGCTGCTTGTGGTTGTGCTGTCGGCGAGTGCATGTAGTCACAAAGGGGTTTCTACTGCTGGCTCGTCCATTCCTGATTTCGAGGCACAAGCCACGGTATCGCCTGAGTTAATCGCTCAGGCCCAAGCACCGCTTCTCGAAGGACTCGGTGATTTTACCCACCCCATCAGCGCAAAAAGCGCGGCCGTGCAACGCTATTTTGATCAGGGAATGATCATGGCTGCTGGCTTCAATCATGCCGAAGCGGTCCGTTCTTTCAGAGCAGCACAACGCCTGGACCCGAGCTGTGCGATCTGCTTTTGGGGAGAGGCAATGGCAATAGGCCCTAACATTAATGTCACCGCTAAGGGGAAGGCGGTGATGTTGCCGGAAGATCGGATCGCTGCTTTTAAAGCCATTCGGCAGGCTGTTTCCCTAGCGGCCGGGGCCTCGCATCGCGAGCGTGATTACATAATGGCGCAGTCGGCTCGTTATAACGGTCAGCCGGATACAGACCGAGAACCACTGGATGCAGCATACGCCGATGCGATGCGATCACTGGCCGCTAAGTATCCGAGCGATGATGACGCACAGGCGATGTTTGCCGAAGCGCTCATGAACACAATGCCCTGGGACTACTGGTTAGATGGAGAGAACCCGAAACCCGCCACCAGAGAAGTAATCGATACGCTGGAGACGGTGATCGCTCGTAACCCTCAGCACCCTTTGAGTCTCCATTTGTATATTCACGCGGTCGAGGCTTCTTCCAAACCAGGCCGCGCTGAAGATGCCGCAGATGAGCTGGCAGATCTGGTGCCAGGCTCTGGACACTTGGTTCACATGCCATCACACATTTATTGGAGGATCGGTCGCTACTTTGATGCCTCTGAAGCTAACGTCAGAGCGGCGGCGGTAGATGAAGCATACATCGCTCAATGCAATGCGCAGGGTTTTTATCCGGCGCTTTATTACCCACACAACATTCACTTTCTGTGGGCGTCGGCAAGTATGGAAGGCCGCAGTGCAGTGGCCATCGCGGCCGGTGAGAAAGTTGCTGCCAATGTGCGCCTTGAGCAGGTACGTGAGTATCCTGCCATCGAGTTCTTCAGAACGATCCCGCTTTTATCGCTCGTGCGTTTTGCTCGCTGGGATGAAATTCTGCAAGCGAAAAGACCGACTGCAGATCTTGAGTTTTCGAACGCAATTTGGCTCTACGCGCGAATCGTGGCACACGCGCGTCGTCGACAGTTTGTCGAAGCAGAGGAGTTTCTGCTTGAGCTGGAACCCTTGCTTAGGCACGAGGCTGTTTACTATCTGGATGGGAACGACTATCCAGCAACCACGATCTTAGCTACCGCTTATAAGCTAGCGCTGGGTGAGTTCGCTCAGGCACGAGGCAATTTGTCGTCAGCGATCGAAAGCTATCGAGAAGCGGTCGCCTTGCAAGATCAGCTGCCCTATACCGAACCGCCTTTTTGGTATTACCCAACACGGCAATCCTTGGGTCACGCACTGTTGCTGAATGGTGAGCCCGCTGAGGCCGAAGAGATTTACCGAGCTGACTTGAATCAGTATCCCCGCAATGGCTGGTCTCAGTTCGGCCTTTCAAAAGCTTTGGAACAGCAAGGAAAGCTCGACGAGGCGCAAATGCACCGCGAGCGCTTTGACCGTATTTGGACACGCGCTGACGTCGCCCTCACCGGTTCCGTTCTCTAAGTTTCAATCTTCTAAACGGCGGCAAGTGTAAGCTCAGGCGAGAGCGACAGGAGGTATAAGTAGGCGCACCGCCGCCGGAAACGCGGTTGTTTTCGTGGTCTGAGTCACGGTTTTCCGTGATCACACTGTGCTGAGTGTCCCATTATCCAGCCCCTATGTTATTGATTCTCTTCACGATGAATTATATTAGCGCTGTTGAAGATCCGGTGTTGCAGTCTTTTTATGAGACTATCGGTACGAGAGTTCTGGGAGGCGCCACATATATTGTGGCGGTTGTGAAGCCTAAGAGATTGCAAGTAAAAGAACGATGGCTAAGTGTCCAAAATGCCACAGCGACAGTGTTCGTAAATCAAGAAGACAGAGTAAGAGTTCTAAGCATCAGGGCTTGTTTCGTATAACGCTTCGGTGCGAAGAGTGCGGTTTCCGTTTTTCTGGTAGGGATCGCACTGCAATCTTTACCTTGGTGCTCTCCTTCGCGTTTTTGCTTTCGTTTTTGTCTTACCTGTTTTCTCCTAGGGAAAGTGCGCCGCCATTTGTGGGCGACGCTCCGACACAGAATCACGTGGCGGCTTCTACCGATGACAGTACGAGTTACCTTGGTCAAGTTCAAATAGAGCGGCTATCGGGCGCGGCAGAGGAGGGAGACGCCGAATCTCAGATGAAACTGGCTCTCGTTTTAGCGAATGAGTATGAGACGAGCGGCGACAAAGAATTGCAGCAAAGCTCGGAAAAGTGGCTTCGTTTGGCTGCTGCTCAAGGCCTGCCCGAAGCACAACACCATATGGGAGATCGATTTCGTGAGGGTAGCGGGGTAGTTCAGGATTTTTCCCAGGCGGCGCGTTGGTATCAGCAGGCGGCAGACCAGGGATTTGCTGGGTCGATGTACGCACTCGGCGAGATGATGCGCGTGGGGCAGGGTGTGGCGCAAAGCTACGCTGACGCGTACATATGGCTGAACCTTGCTGCGGCACGCGGCGACGTGCGCGCGCAGGATGCCCGAGAGCAAATTGTCACATTGCTATCGACCGCCCAACTGAACGATGCGCAACGCCATTCCAGAGAGCTCGATGAAGCTATTCCCCGGTATATTGAGTAGCAACACGGGGATCGTTTTTCCGCTAACGGTCTTATCGTTCTTCCTTCGGAGCTCAACGCTTAACGCCACTATCAGCCAAGAAGGCGCGCGATTTTCCAGAGTCCAGCCGTGTCTCTCAAAACGGTCTTAAACACGCCGCACTCTCAAGGGAACACAAAAATCTCCAGGGCTGGAAGCTGCGTATAAAAAGAAACAGTATGGTGCGGCGGCAGAGTTGAAACGAATTTTCCCAGTTGCTGTCTATGTTTCGACGATTGCAAATCCATTCGCTGAGGGCCCAAAAGGTGAAACCTCTCTATGCCGCCAGGTAAACGTTCCATCGGCAAAATGCACAGTCCTAACTTAGCCCTACACACAAAGCTGCTGCGCGTGATCGCCATCTGCTGCGCGCTGCTATTAAATGCTTGCGCAAGCTTGTCCGATCGAACTGCATCCAATTGGCCTGACAACCTTCCTTCTAGCCAACATTTTCTCGACGCGTATCGGAGCGATCTAGAGAACGCCGAGATCCAGTCCCAAAAGACCTATCTCTACTGGGTGCGCAGCTTTTACGAAGGCACGTTTCTGTATCCGATTGGGTGGAATCAAATCACCGAAGACATTCTGGCGGAAACCGAGGGTGAGCAGCGGCTTGAGGCGCGTAAACAAAAGCTGTTTGACCTCGGACAGGATATCGCCACTGAGTGGGCTAAAGACACCAAGGTTAATCTGGTTGAAAACGCCCACCTTGCAGTGTGGAGCGTGGCCGCGACCCGGGCGGTCGAAGAGGATAATGTGGACGAGACGCTTGCCAGAATTCAGCAGGACGTCGAGTCCTTGATGCTTCTGGAGCTTTCCGCAGAAGACATAACGGCCGACCGGTACCATCCACAGGATCCGGACGACTGGTTCGCATTTTAGCTTTTTCCGCCGGTAGACTTGCTTACCATTCTCCCGTAACGGTGCGGTTTGTAACAGTTAGTTTGTACTGCTACCCGCTAGTTGTCCCAAAACGATTGACTAGATGTAGGAGCGAGAGTGGACATCGACGCGAATCAGATAAACAAGCGTGTAGTGCTTGATTTTTGGAGCTCCCGTGACGAACTTGCTACCGAGCAAGATTCTTCGGCTCTTGCAGCAGCGGTTCGCTGGTTTGGCTTCGACCCTATTGGCAATCTCACCGGTAGCGGATCGTTC
>JBCCQO010000280.1:0-4863 GCA_039024595.1 Pseudomonadota bacterium
CGCCGCGCAACCATCGACGGAGAAGTCGTTCGGAGCTACCCCGTACATCGTCGAGATCGACGGTGGGTGCGCTCTCGTCGATTCGCCGCGGTACAACTCGAAACTGGCCAAGATCATTGAGGAGAGGTTTGGAGCGCCGAAACTGATGCTTCTGACGCACGTGGACGACGTCGGAGAACACGACAAATGGCACGCGAGATTTCCAGAGATGCAAAGGGTGATTCATGAATTTGAAGTGCGGGGACCGGACCAATGGCCTTACAGCGACTTGAGAGATGTCGAAATGGTGTTAAAAGGCCAAGGGAAGTGGGAATTGCCCGGCGGCGTAACGGCCATCCACGTGCCGGGGCACTCGAGGGGGCATCTCGCTTTTTTGTACAAGAGTGCAATATTCACCGGTGACCATCTCGCTCTGAGCGCGCGACTGGGCCGTCTCGATGGTCTCGGGAGGTACGGCTGGAACAGCGACGTGCAGTCCGAGTCCATCGCCAACAGCTTTGTTATCCAAGTTCGCAGCCTCTTCGTGCAGATATCCGCTCATCTTTTCGTCAAATCCCATAAACCTTGGCGACGCTTTCTCACTCGAATACGCCAGCTTTTGATTGAGGCGTTCAAGAGTACATTTGCGTGGTATTTAAGCATGCCACTTTGGCTCAGGACGGCACTTGCCGTCGCGGTTCTCCTGGCTACCGCTGGCAGTTCTTTTGCGGTGTTCGCTCTGCTCATTATTCCCCAACCCCTATTGGACTGGCTTAGAGCACGCCTGGGCGTGTTACTGAACCGCTTAGGAGTAACACGCCTCTTCACGACCGTATGGAATCTTCTAGTGCCAGAATCGCTTCGCCATCGATGGCATCTGTACCTGAAGTGGACTTTGGGGAGAAGACAGGTAAAGGCGGCCCGGTCGGTACATAAAAAAGTCCGACGAAATTCACTAGAAGAAGAACCTTAACTTAGGGAGACACCTCTTCTTCCGCGGGCGGCACGTACTCACCAGGAGTGCCGTCGTAGCCGTCGGCCAGACAAGGTGTGGCACCACACACGTTTATTACGTCTCCTGTCCGCCAGAAGTGCGCTCGCTGGTCGAGAGCATTGCTCTGAGCCAAAGGCAATGAATGGGTATTGAATCCCGCTAGCTGGGGAAGATTATCCAAGCGTTGAAGCGGCGTTCCATCGTGTCCGTTGATCGGAAACGGCCCTGAGTCCCAAACCATTAGAGCGTTACCCTCAAGCGGATAGGTAGTGATCGGATTGATGCCAAAATACGGCGTTTCGGCCACATGACGACCATCGACCACCGTCGGATTGTGGCGGCGCAGGCCCAAGGTTCGAGCGTAGAGTTCTCCTGCGGTTTCATTGAGCGTTTGGTCACCCACGGACGTATGCATCAAAACACGCGTTGTGGGAGTTCCAGCTAGTGGGTTGCGCGTGATGTAGTTCGCATAGCCGTTACCTTCACCGCGATCCCAGAGCATTTGTACGAGACTCAGACCTAAGGGTCTGACGAGAGAATCTGGATAGGCCGGATTGTAGGCCAGCGAAAACTGCTGCCAGGCGTCTCCACGACGAATGATCAGGCTCCACTGCATGCCCGCAAGACTGAGCACAGAGCGTTCAAAGTGGGGGCTAACTGCGGTGAGTGCGCCTCCCATAATTGCACCCTGTGATTCACCGTCAAAATGCACTTCGCCCGCCCGGAACAAGGGATTTCCCGAATCGTCCTGAAACGCAGGATCAGTCAGGAATCCGTCTTCGTGGGCGATAGCTTCAGACAAAAACATGAAGTTCAAAAAGCCCTGTTGTATCCGATCCACAAGCTGTGGGAACAAACTGAGATTTTGCAGGACGGTAAACGCAACGGGAATATCCTGGTCAGACATTCCCCACCAGTCGACACTACAAAACACTAAGTTCGTCTGTTGGCCGAAGGGTGCAAAGCCCGTCGCAATCGAGCGATTTCCAAAGAGTCCATGACCAGCGACCACCGCGCGGGTGTCGGTCTCGCCATCACCTGCGTCGTCAATTGCCGCTTGCGGAATGCTGCAGGTATAAGGCACCGACACGGAACCAGTACCATTAAAACGACTTGGAAGAGCGTCCAGACTATCATCCAAGTAATTGAAACTAGACCCCGGCGCACCGTCTTCCCTGTTTAAGTAATTAGGTACGGTGATCATCCCCTCAACCGTTCGCGCAAAACCCGCCGCCACTGCGTCCGCATCGTTCTCTATGATAGTCGCGGTGAACTCCGGCGCCGCACCGGCTAGGCTAGCGAACGCGTCGTCTCGAATGTGAAGCACTCGCTCTGTGGTGTTTTTAGTTGAAGCAGTTGTGAAATCCCAAGCGAGCGTGACCTCCTCTCGCGTGATGCCGTTTTCCTCCAACACATCGAAAATGGATTCAAAACTTTCTCGTCTCGCCTCCAACTCGGGCACCTCTGACGGTATTGCTTCCTGATAAACCTTAAAGACGTCCGTAGGTTCTATGGGTTCTCCATCGCCAGCCAGCAGGTTTTGCAATAGCACGACGTAGCGCGCACCGGGCTGCAGCGATTCACCGACGTGAATCATCAGCGCGCTCGGCTCGCCCTCTTCGACGCTGGCATCAAGCTCAGCCCACACAAGCTGACGCTCACCACTGTCCGCATGAAGAAGTTGAATGGATGAGTCAGCGTCCAAAGAACGTTCCATGTTTACTAGGGTCGGTGCTTTGGACAGGAGCAAATCCAGGCCCGGCACGTGAGTCAAAATCGTTTGCCCAACAGAGAATCCGTCGTTGCGATTGTGTTCGCTCACGTCAAACTCATCATCATCCACATTCCTGGGAATGGACTGGGGACTAAAGTCGATGCGCAAACCGGTCGGGGTGCTGTCGTCTGTGCGCGTAAAGAAGTCATTTGGAAAGGGAAACAAACACAATGCGGGATCCGTGATGTCACAAGTTGCTGCATCGCTGACATCAATTGTGCTTGGGTCAACGCTAAAGACTGGCTCCGGTTCTGGGGCGGGCGCAGGCGTAGGTAAGGGCGCGGGATCTGGAACGCTCAAAGATCGAGAATCGGAACAAGCGGACAGAACGCAGACGGTTAAGAGCGGCAAAAACCGCAGGAATAGGCGCATCATCGAGAAATCTCTTATTCTTTTCGTGTAAGCGAAGCGCGCAGATTATAGAGGACCAGCAGGTTCGTTACTCTGCTCTGTGAATAAGTCGGTTGGCGCAGTCGTGCCATGCTTTGAGAGAAATAGGCCTTCGCACTAGTGGCCTGTGAGCGAGAAGCTTGAGAGCAAAAGCGCAATTGTAGCGACAATAAAGTGACATAATGCGTGCTAATTACTTCAGCACTTTTTACTTCAGCACTTTGTCGAGCCAACCAATATGGATCATTTCTTTCTGAGTTGCCGTGAAACTAGTACCAACAGACTATTGGGATTGTTGGTCGTTGCAGTTTTTTTGAGCGCATGTGAACAAGAGCTTGATCCTATACCTGTAGCACCAGGCGCAGATGAAGCTGGCTTCTCCGCCCCTTCCGAATTCACCCTTCAAAAAAATCAGGACGCGGCAAACACACTGTCACTAGCCGATCCGATTGACTTTGAGCAGGCCACACGAGGTCTAATTGCTGCTGCAGATTCGCTTCTAGTGGAAGGCAGAAACGGCGGTGCGGCTTGGAACCGTGACGCCTATGATTTTATTCAGGGGGATGCACCAGGCTCAGTCCACCCCAGTCTTTGGCGCCAAGCTCAGCTTAATAACATCCACGGCCTGTTTGAGGTAACCGAAGGCATTTACCAGATTCGCGGCTACGACCTGGCAAACATGACCCTCATAGAAGGAGAAAAGGGCTGGATCGTCGTCGATCCCATGACAAGCACGCAAACCGGTGAAGCAGGCATGAGCTTTGCTCTACAACATTTAAACCCAAAGCCGATCAGTGCCGTGCTTTTCACCCACAGTCACATCGATCACTTCGGCGGTGTGCTGGGTGTACTGGCGGCAGCAGGAAGTTCTCCGGAAGAAGTAGAAGTGATCGCACCCGCAGGCTTCATGGACGAGGCCACTAGCGAGAACATTCTGGCAGGACCAACGATGATGCGCCGCGCACAATACATGTACGGCATGCACTTACCAAGAACGGAACGAGGACATGTAGACACCGGCTTAGGGAAAGAGCCCGCCTCCGGCGACTACGGACTACTAAAACCAACCCGGAACATAAGTGCGACCGGTGATCGCGTTATCGTTGACGGAGTGGAATTCGTTTTTCAGATCGTCTCCGGCTCGGAAGCCCCCGCTGAATTCACGTTTTACCTCCCTGAGTACAAAGCGTTTTGCGGTGCGGAGTTACTCTCCCGCAACCTACACAACCTTTACACCCTTCGTGGCGCAAAGGTGCGAGATGCACTTGCGTGGAGCCGTTTCATCGACGAAGTTGATGAGCTATTTCCTGAAACGGAGATCTACTTTGCTAGCCACCATTGGCCGATTTGGGGCGCAGAGAGCGTTCGCGCCTTTCTCGAGGTGCAACGCGATACCTATAAATTTCTCCATGATCAGACGCTTCGCTTTGCGTATCAGGGATACACACCCAAGGAAATCGCAGAGCGAATCGAATTACCTGCTTCCCTGCAGCAAGGGTTTTCGAATCGCGGCTACTACGGCACCGTTTACCACAACGTGCGCGCCGTTTATCAACTCTACTTTGGTTGGTACGACGGCAACCCAGCGAATCTAGCGCCCCACCCACCGGAAGAAGAAGCGAAACGCTACGTTGAGGCTATGGGTGGAGATGAAAGTGTCATCCGGCTCGCCCAGGCGGCTTATGAGCAAGGAGATTATCGTTGGGCGGCAACATTGCTCAACCAC
>JBCCQO010000281.1:0-4819 GCA_039024595.1 Pseudomonadota bacterium
AAGAGATGAAGTCCTAGACTAGCGAAGAGAGCCGCAGTTGCGTCTAGCTCGACACCACGAGCGTTCGGCTGGGAGAGAAACAATAAACATGCGGCTTGTGTCGCAACACCTTTGGGGTAATTTTTCGAACAAGGCCCTGTGACACACTCCTACCCAATCAACGTATCAACTCCGAATAACCTCAAGGCAGCGGTCAGAGCGGCAGCAAAGCGAGGGCTCGGGCAGCCTGTTTGACCGATGATGACCGGCTGGGATGTTGGCCGCTGAGGTTTGCTGGCTACGGTGCACCGGCAACGATTAGCGAACAAACGGGTAGCAAACAAACGGTTAGCAAACGATAGCGGCCATGAAGACGGGTGCTGCGACGCTAAGCAAGGAGCGCAAAATGACAAGTAGCCTAGACACGAAGAACCTAGCCCCCAGGCATCTGGATACGCAAAGCCTACAAGCACTCGATCGGGCGCATCATTTGCACCCGTTCACCGACTTTCACGACTACGCGGAACAAGGTGGGAGGATCTTTCAGCGCGCGGAAGGTGTACATATCTACGACAGTGATGGCCATGCCATGTACGACGGCATGTCCGGCCTCTGGTGTTGCAACCTGGGCTACAGCCAAGATGCTATCAAGCGCGCTGTCTTCGAGCAGATGCAAGAACTTCCCTACTACAACAACTTCTTTAAATGCGCGAATCAACCATCCGTTGAGCTCGCTGCCAGGCTGGTAAAGGTCGCACCCGACGGCTTTAACCACGTGTTCTTCACAAACTCTGGATCGGAAGCAAACGACACCAATATTCGGTTCGTACATCGCTACTATGACCTTTTAGGCAAACCAGAGAAGAAGCTCATCATCAGCCGCAACAATGCCTATCACGGTAGTACGATAGCAGCGGCTTCTCTGGGCGGCATGAAAGCCATGCATGAGCAGGCAGTCGGCTTAAACTACGTGCATCACATCAACCAACCACACTGGTTTGAACTTGCAGGCGACGAAGATCCAGATGAGTTTGGTGTTAGAGTCGCTCGTGAATTGGAAGCAAAAATCGATGAGCTTGGGGAAGACAAGGTCGCCGCGTTTATTGCCGAGCCGATTCAGGGGGCTGGCGGCGTTATCGTTCCACCGGAAAGCTACTGGCCGGAAGTCCAGCGGATCTGCAACGAGCGCGACATTCTCCTTATTGCCGATGAGGTAATTTGCGGTTTCGGACGCACTGGAGAATGGTGGGGAACACAAACCTACAAACTAAAACCGGACCTCATCACCTTTGCCAAAGCGGTAACAAACGGCTACATGCCCCTAGGCGGTGTGCTTTTGTCCGAGGGTATTGCGGAAGTACTCATGGCAGGCGGCGGTGAGTTTGCCCATGGCCTCACCTACTCGGGCCACCCCGCGTCCTGTGCAGCAGGATTGGCGACGCTCAACATCGTCGAGCAAGAGAACATCGTCGATCGCGCCGCGAATGAGCTCGCCCCCTATTTCCAGAGTCGCCTCGAAGCGTTGCAAGATCACCCCATCGTTGGCCAAATTCGTGGCAAGGGCTGTTTTGCGGCGGTTGAGCTTGTCCGTGATAAAGGCTCACGGGAAAGACTAGCGCCCGAATCTGCCGCTGCAGTGTTCTGTCGCGACACAGCCAACGAGAATGGCCTCATGGTGAGGCAAACGGGAGACGCGATGATCATGGCGCCTCCATTGATCAGCGATCATTCCCACATAGATTACTTGATTGAAAAGCTCGGGGTGGCTCTCGACCAAACAGCGGCGCACTATGGTGTAGCCTAAACATCGAGCGAGGGCTGTCTGCTGGCAGCCCTCTATATGCTGGATGCTGGCACTGATCCTTTCTCAGGCTGTCGCCTTAGCACTTTTTGCTCCGTCTTACGCGGCTGCTCGCGTTGATCCCAACTCCTCGCGATCCCACTTTTAGCACCGCGATCGCCTTTCACCTCCAATTTCAAACCTTAGTTTGCTCCAGTTCTTCTCGTCGGCGGCAGGGGTAGGCCTAGCAGCTTTTTTCGCCTGTAGATTGGCTTCCTATACCGATATCAAGCTTGCTGCAGGATATCGCCAATTGTGTCTAGGATCGATGCAGGCTACGCTCCAACCGTGTTTTCAATTAGAAGCTCACGTGTTCTTTCACGAACGCTTCCGTGTATGTCGTCGGCGATTTTTCGCTCCGACCCGTGCCCTTATCAACCTGGAGTAGGATCGTGAGCGACGCTGTGACACGCCCCAAAACGCTACGGCAGCGAGATGCGGTGTTGTTTACCGTCTCTGCAATTCTTCTGCCTGAAACGATAGCTAGCGTCGCCAGCACTGGAGCGTCGAGCATTTCTTGGTGGTTCCTCCTCGCACTTTTTTTTATGATCCCAGTTGCAATGATCAGTTCCGAACTGGGCTGTGCGTACCCCGAACAAGGAGGGGTCTATGCATGGGTGCGCGATGCCTTTGGGGGTCGCTGGGCTTCGCGTATTACCTGGTGCTACTGGAGCAATGTTTCCCTTTGGCTAGCCTCAATCTATGTGATTTTCGCGGGCATTGCCTCTCAGTTATTCGGAGTCGAACGAACGCTCGGACTCCAGCTGTCGATCGCTATTGGTATCACCTGGTTAACCGTCCTAACCAACATCATCACTTTAGAATTTGGCAAGTGGGTTCCGAACGTGGGTGGCATCGTAAAAGTTTTGCTATTTCTGGGAATAATTTTGGGCGCCGCGAACTACGTCTCTCAAAACGAAATGGCGAATCCGCTGACCGTTCGATCGCTTGCCCCAGAGCTGAATGAAAGCCTCAAGTATTTGCCAGTCATCGTATACGGAATGCTCGGCTTTGAATTGGTGTGCGCAAGTTCGGACGAAATGCAGAACCCTCAGCGCGACGTTCCGCAGGCGACGTTTTACTCGGGGCTCATAGTATTTGTGCTCTACGTAGGCGCCACGATCGCCATGCTGGCCGCACAGCCCGCAGAGCAAATAAATCTGGTTGAAGGTTTAGTGGACACGCTGAGACTCTTCTTTGCGGACTTCAGTCTGGGGCCTTACCTTGTTATGGCGCTCGGTCTAGGAACACTGTTTGCGTTGTTTTCCAGCGGCGTATGCTGGGCCTTGGGTTCTAATCGGGCAGCGGCAGAAGCAGCAGGCGAGGGTGAGCTTCCAAGCTGGTTTGCGACCGAGAGTCGCGCTACGGGTACACCGGTTGGAGCGGCGGTCATGATGGGGCTGATTACCACTGGTGCACTGTTGATCTATGGCTTAACTGCCGGCTCCAATGAAGATCTTTTCTGGACCTTGTTTGCCTTCTCTAGCGTCCTGTTTTTCTTGCCCTACTTAGGCATGGTGCTCGCTTTCTTTCGCCTGCGGTTCCACGATGCCGAACACTCGCGACCCTATAGAGTTCCCGGGGGTCAGATCGGTGCTAGCGTGGCCACGGCATGCTGCTGCGTCGTCCTCAGCACCGCAATAGTTCTGCTGATGTACACCCCTGGGGAGGGCGCTAGCTGGTCGGTCGTGCTCGGGGTTCTCTGCTCCTTGCTGGTAGGAGAAGTGCTCATCCGGGTCGCTGAGCGTAAACGCGGCGATGGAACTTAGCTCGGCCACTTTAGTCTGAACTAGCAGCACTTACGTAAAAGGTTTGGTACGTCAGACTTCCGAGCAAGAAACAAATGAGCACAGCTTCCTTTCGGTTTTGGCATCGAGCCCTCAAGCAACGCTTCGGTCTACAGCTGGTCCTGATCATGCTTGTCAGTGCCGGTTTTTCCGGCTACTCCGCAGCCGACGACTCCGCACAGACAATGGCTGCAAGTCCCGAAGACTCAGCGGCTAATTCCCTTGGGCTCAGGGCTGATCCCCTTGCGCTCAAGGCTGCTCCCCTTGAACTCAAGAAAGTCGGAGAAGCTCGTCTTAAGGTACTTCTTTGGTCTGTGTATAACTCCCGTCTCTTTACCGAATCCGGCGAGTATCAAGATGGTGATCGGCCGCTGCGACTAGAAATCGAGTATCTTCGAGACATAAAGAGCGAAGCACTAGTAAGTCGTACTCGACAAGAGTGGGAGGCCATGGGTCGCGCGCATCCTCGCCAGGAAGACTGGTTAAGCACTCTGGCCGAACTATGGCCGGATATCGAAACCGATGACGTGCTGACGCTTGAACTCAGGGAAGATAACGTCGCTTACTTCCTCAGGAACGGCGATCAGCTCGGCAAAATTGACGACCCTGCGTTCGGCCAGCAGTTTGTTGATATCTGGCTTTCTCAGGACTGCACTCGACCGGAACTGCGTTTAACCCTTTTAGGCTTAGACGATTAGCCCTCTGCCGTCACCTAGCGATTTTCGTCTCGTTTCCTCATCGCTGATGAACTTTGGTCGCAGAACAGTTAGCTGCGAATCAAGACCGCTGCCCAAATAAAAAGGACCGTCGCGACCGATATTCCAAGGAAAGGGAATCGAAACCAGTAAAGGCGAGCCAGAACGACATAGCAGACACCCAATACCGCAGGAAAAACAGAAAACCAGACCGAGGTTTTTAGAAGGTCTAGATGATTCAAGGCCAGCGGCACATAAATGGCCGCGATCATGATCGCACCCACACTGTGACTCGCATTAAAGCCTATCCACGCTCGCCACATGTTGATGTCTCGACTCAGGATCAGCGAGGAAGACTCCATAGCCTCGTTTACCGCAGGGTCGTAAGCATGAAACTTGTCGCTGAACAGCGTGTAAACCAAATGAAGAAATCCGAGCAATCCAAATATGGACGCTGCTGCTATGTACAGTGCTTGTGCCATGCAAGATTTCTCCCAAGTGCTTGCCTACGAATCTCT
>JBCCQO010000282.1:0-4812 GCA_039024595.1 Pseudomonadota bacterium
GGCCTCAATCGTCTCTCTAGATAACTATCTCATCGCAGAACGGTCGGACTGAAACCCAGTAGATAGGTGCAAGGAGTCGCCAGAATCAGTAAGGATCTGTTTCCGGTTTCTTGAAAATTGGCCTTTCACTAAACGGGCGATCTGCACGAAGCAGTTGGCCTGATTCACTCAGAAGAGAGCTCAGCACATGGTCAGCAAAAGCGTTTTGTTTTCTTGTATCGGCGCCGCTTTTATTGGGTTTCTGGCCTACCTATTCCTGTTCGATCATCGACCGCCCCTAACGCTCGAAACCGGTCCGGACTTCGTCGGCACGGTAGCCATGGAGCCTTTGTTCGATAGCCACAGTAAGACCAGCTATCTGCTGCCAATGGCTGATGGAATTGAACTTGCCGTTGACGTGTTCGTACCCACGGACGGTGATGCGGCGGTCTCCCAGTTTCCTGTGGTATTTAAGTACACACCCTACGGCCGATCTCACCTAGTTCCAGGCATGCCACTTTGGCAACGCGTAGTTGCCAAGCTGAGGAGCGGACAGTGGGGGCCGGTGTTTGATGCAACGGTGCGTAAAGGCACACGAGTCTATTTGTCTCAGGGTTACGCCTATGTGATCGCAGACATGCGCGGAAGTGGCGCTTCTGACGGCTCCCACTTCCCGCTGGACAGTCAATTCGCCCTCGACGGTAAAGCGCTTGTTGACTGGATCGCTTCTCAGTCGTGGTCGAATGGCAAGGTGTGCATGGAGGGCCAGTCCTACACCGGCTGGAGTCAATACGCGATTGCTAGCCAGAAGCCCGAGGCGCTCAAGTGCATAGCACCAGCGCTGATCATGGCGGAGTCGTTCACCGGTGGGGCGAGACCCGGGGGCATCACCAGCTTGCGCTGGATTGAACGCTACAGTGAGTTGCTTGCCAACGCGACCTCCTACGCGCCGGATCCCGAGGCAAGCGACAAGATGTTTCCTGTGGCACCGGTGGTCGACGAGGATGGCGACGGCGAGTTGGAAGATGAAATCCCGATCGACTTTGAAGGGGACACACCCATTTATCGGGACGGGGTCGAGCGTTCGAAGCACTTTTATGCTCGGGGCATTCTCGAGCGCAGAAAGAACCTCCTTCCCAGTGACTTCCTGGGTCCGAACTTTGCCTATATTGATGCGACCAGAATTTCTTATGGGCGAGTCATCGATTATCCAAAACAGAGTCCGGCGTACATGCTTCAGCACATCGATGCCAACGCGCTACCTATTTACCACCTCGGCGGCTGGTTTGATGGCTTTAGCAAAGGTACGACGAAGCTCTACGCGAGCACTCAATACAGCCCATTGACGAAGCTGATGATCGCTCCACGATTTCATCGGCCCACGGCTGTCACCGAAGCCTACGCCGACTATCTGGGATTTGAGGGCAACTCCGATGATCAGCTGATCTATGAGAGCCTCCGCTTCTTCGACCACCACTTGAAAGATATCGACAACGGAATCTACGACGAAAAGCCCATCAAGCTTTACGTCATGCACAGAGGCTGGCGCCAAGAAAGCGAATGGCCCCTCGCGCGGCAATCAGTCACACCGTTTTACTTTGCATCGAACCACAGCCTAGTCATGAACGATGTAGCGGCAAACACTCAAGCTGCTCGCGACGACGAAGGAGTAGACACCTATAGCGTCGATTGGAGCCATAGCTCCAGTTACAGCGAAAACCAATCGAACCGCTGGATAATGATGGAAGCACCGACAGGGGTTATGGATCGAACCGTCCAAGACCAGAAGACGCTGACCTACGATACGCCGGCGCTGACGAATGATACGGAGGTCACGGGCCACCCCATCGTCAACCTGTGGCTGTCTTCAAACCAGGTAGATGCGGACGTCCACGTTTACCTGACCGATGTGGATACACAGGGAAGGTCCGTATACGTGTCTGAGGGCCATATACGCGCTGGATGGTCTGAGTTGTTTGAAGATGACGATCAGGTGCTAGGTGCGATAGATGTAAAACCAGAGCTTCCCTGGCAAGGATACCGATCCGAGCAATACAAAGACGCACCTCTCGCCAATGGACAAATCGTAAAGCTCCGTGTTGATTTAGACCCCACTTCCTGGGTGTTCCGAGCGGGTCATAAGATTCGGATCGCGATCAGCGGTACGGACACCGGCAACTTTGAGCTTAACGAGTTTGTGTGCCCGCAGCAGCGAATCGAGAGCTGCGCGGAGACAACCCTTTCCCTCCACCGCTCCGGGAAAATGCGCTCCAACGTGGAACTGCCCCTCATTCCCTAGCTACTACAAAGAAACACTCGCCAGAAATACTAAAAAGAGCGGACCTCAGTACTGAAAACCAATGAGGTTGAACAGGAATAAACCGGGCCATGAGGCTAAGGCCGCTAGTGCCAACAGACTTAAGTGACTCTTCATCATCACGCCGCCGACCTCGGGATCTCCCGCAGGTCGACGCCAAGCTAAGACGGCCGTGGCAATTACGCCTAGGCCCATTAGGGCGTAGATATTGATAAGCATCAGGACCATGGTGACCCGGCCCAAATCGCCGTTGAAGTAGTCAATGAACGCAATGTCGTCCAGCCGTTCATAGCCAGCAAACAGAAGGATCGGAAGGACCGCCACGCACGTCGCCATACCCAAACCCATGCCCTTTGCCCAGCGATGGAGGCCTGGTCTTCGACCCCAAAAAAAGGCCAGAAAACCGGTTAGAGATAATCCGAGGCTGAGCGCTAGACCCTGATAGGCCAGGAGCGGATTTTGTAAGCCCTTGGCTTGACGGGCTGCAAAACTGACATGGGGCTGATAAAAGACGTTACCGTCCTCCGTTTGCCGGAAGTAAACACGCCGGTTCCCCTCCTCTGAATCATAGACTCCCGGTGCCTGTCTTCGGTAGAGACGGCCATTGATCTCGACTTCGTCGTCTTGGTCGCCCAAGGATACGGTGGTGATGTCAAACGCAAAGACCGTTGCAAAAGAGTCAAAAGAGCGTCTCTCACCCCAATAGGTTCCGGGAAGCCTGCTACGATCTTCAACCAAGTCGGGAGGCGCATCGTCCGTAGAGATTGTCGGAAGACTGGGATCACCGAGTAGGGCTTTTGCTAACCCGTTCGTACCGACGGCGTCACCCGCTGGGCCCTGGCCGTTATCGATGAGGCGCCCCTTACCGAAAAGCTTGCTGATCAGGTCACCGGCACTGGGTGAGACGCTCGCCCTCAAAACGGTCACTACAAATCCAGCGTTACTCTGCGGAAACACGCCCATCAGACTGCGAGTGCCCGGAAGCCCGCAACCGTGATGCACCATCAACTCCTCGCCGTATTGTTCGCGGTAAAAGTGCAGCCCAATCCCGAGGTCTGAGGGGTGACGCCCAAAATGACGGGCGTGCAGCATTCTTCGCCCCTCGCCAGACAGCACCTGTGCATGAGTGCGAGCTTCTTCATCGGCGTGCATGGCCACATACTTCAACATGTCCTCGGTAGTAGTAATAAACCCACCGGATGCCGCCGTCAGCGGATGCTTAGGGTAGAAACTGATCTCTTGTAAGGAACCATCCGGGTAAATTGCGTAAGGCTGGGCAAGATGAGCCGGCTTGTTTGTCGAGTGATGAAAGAGTGCGCTGCTCATGTCTAGCGGTTCGAAAATGTTCTGCGCAACGAACTCAGCCAGAGACAGCCCGCTGATGTCTTCAATGGCGACACCCTCCACGGCGACGCCAAGATTGGCGTAGACACCGACCGCACCCGGCGGCCTTTCGATATTCTCGCGGAAGAATTCCTGCACCGTCTCCGCATCCACAGGAACAGCAATGTCCTCCTTGGTCCCTTGCGGTGTGAAGTGACCCGCCATGCCCGAACTGTGAGTCATCAATTGGCGAAAGGTAACTTGATCTCCATACGGCGGCGGCAATTGGTAGCGCTGGAGATAGTCATTCACCGGATCATCCAGCGAACTGATGGCGCCGCGCTCCACAAGCTGCATGATCGCGGTGGCCGTCACCGTTTTGGAGGTAGAACACATTCGGAAACGGGTTTGCCTTGGATCCAACGCGATCTCTGCCCGCTGATCCTCCCAGCCATAGCCTTTCAGGAATAGAACTTCGCCATCCTGTACGAAACCGACGGATGCTCCTGTCATCTGCTTGTTGGCCAAGGCTGTGCCAAAGTAGTCATCAGCCCATGCTGCTATTTGATCTGCATCGAAAGCTGTTCTAGCTTCGGCGGGTTCTTGTACGAACGCGCAAAGGGACAGTAGCAACAGGACTTTATAGATGTGTCTCAAAACCATTAGTCAATGATGTCTCTTCTTACTGTATAAGAGTGTGAACAGCGGCTCCTTAGTCGGCACCGAAGCTTTTCGTAAACCGAATACCATAGCGCCTGGGCGGTGACACAATGGAGGAACCGGTGAGGCTGATTCCGTTCACATCCTGCCCGGTTACATAAATGTCGTCTCGCACATTTTCCACATACGCCTCAACCCGCCAACCGCTCGCGCCGGCAACGCCCGCTCTTACATCGAAACGATCATAGGAGGGGTAAAAGAGTGATTCCTCATCCGGCGTTAAGAGATCGTCGAACATTTCGCCTTTGTAGATGTAAGAGGCCCTGATAAATCCTTCGATGTCTCTATACACCGGACGTTGGTAGTCAACGGTGAGCGAAGCGGTCCATTCGGGTGCAAGCGGCAGTGGCGAACCCTCTCTGGGGTCATCGCCACTTCCGGAAATGTCGTTGAGCTCTGTGTCGTTATAGCCAACCCCGAAAATCAGCGACAAGCCGTCGCTGATATAGAACTGCCCGTCTAGCTCTGCGCCC
>JBCCQO010000283.1:0-4793 GCA_039024595.1 Pseudomonadota bacterium
AAAGTGTTCACTTGCTGCGGGCGTTTCACCTAAGATGGCGGTCGCAGAGAGGGTCCTTTTGGTCATTTTTCCACGCTGCGATGCCAATGGCACTTAGAGACGAGCAATGCACCGTCCGGGTTGAAGTACGCGTTCTCGAAAGACTACGAGCAAGAGCACACACTCGGTGTAAAAAGTAGGATGTTAGACGCCGCAGAACGCCCAGCGCGCCGCGTAAACGTAGACTGATCAGCTAGGGAGCCGAAGAAAAAGTGAGACGCAGTAAGTGCTTTGGCGAATTTGAGCAATTCCAATAGGCGACCCAGCCGTAATCTTCCGCTAAAGTAGCGGAACTTGTATTCACCAGCGACCTCAGTAAGAGAAGATCTCCAAGCAGCCGTGACAGCGACAGGCAAGACAACCCGCGATAGTGGGAATAGCAGGAAAAGCAGCTCCAGAATGCGAGGTAAGCGCTATACAGTAGATCTGCGCTCCCTCCATGCGCTGTGCGACGCAAACTATGCACGGCTTCTGAGGCTATTTCCCGACTACGAAACCAGCAACGGTCACCAATTCTCTTTGCCGCTCGCACAGGTGCAGATCGATGTGCTAGAGCGAACCCGCTACACCACGCTCTTTCGGCTGCGTTCCTATCGACCGGCCCATGGTGAGCAAAGCGGGAGCGAGCAGACCCAGTGGCTGGAACCGCTAAATATAGAAGCCCGTGCCTATCACGATGCCAGTATGCTGGAGGTCGTTAATTTTCAGCAGGGTGGTCGTACCGAGGGTCGTTATGACTACCCCAACGCTGCGATGCACCAGCAAGATGAGAAGATCCAACAGAATGCGTTCGTTGCGGAGTGGCTGTCGCACTGTCTGCATTACGGCCTTCATCAGGGCGATGGTGACCTGAGCGCTTATCTTAAACCGGGAGCAACGCACGCCTAGCGGCGTTCTCTCCCATGGACCAGCGCGTCGACAGCTTGAAGAGGCTGAGTGTGCAGGGCGATACCGTCCGTATCCTCCAGGTTACCGATATGCACTTGTCTGCTTTTCCGGGCGGCAAGCTTCTGGGTTTGGATACGGACTATTCCTTACAAGCGGTGCTCGATTTGATTAGGGAAGAGCGCGGCGCTGCAGATCTCGTGCTAGCCACGGGAGACCTGGCTGATGCGGGCGTCGCCGGCGCTTATCGCCGGGCGGCTGACTATCTTACCCAGGTAGCCAGGGACCAGGTCTGGCTACCTGGTAATCATGACAACGTCGAAGTTATGCGCGAGATAGGTGGCCTGGAGCGCACCAGCGGCGAGGTACGCGTTGGGAACTGGCAGATCCTGCTGCTTAATTCACAGGTACCGGGTGAGGTCGACGGACGATTAGGCGAGGCCGAGCTCGCTCGCCTAGAGGAGGCGCTTGCGAATGGCGCTGCAGAGAACCTGCATTCTTTGGTTTGTCTGCATCACCATCCAATTTCCATAGGTTGTGACTGGTTGGATCAGCAGATGGTCGAAGACGCTGATGCCTTCTTCGCGGTCATTGATAAGTTCCCCAATGTGCGAGCGATCCTCTGGGGGCACGTCCATCAAGAGGTGCACAAAGCAAGAGGTTCCGTCGAACTCCTTTGCGCCCCCTCTACCTGCATTCAATTTTTACCGAACCAAGTCGACTTTGCCTTGGACAACAAACCGCCCGGTTACCGATGGCTGGACTTGCACGCGGATGGAAGTTTTGAAACCGGTGTTTCCCGTGCTGAAACCGGCGTTTTCCCCGTCGACCGTGAAGCGGGCGGTTATCTCTAGCTGAGCCAAGGCTGTTTTCCGCCAAATCCGCTCGGCCTGAGCGTCGGTGGCCGCTTGAGTTTTCACCAGAGCCAAGCTTAGCTCGTGTACAATCCTGCGCTTCCCAGCGATCGAGAATGCATTGCGCAGTGACCGAGTATTCCTCCGAGTCCATTGAGGTTCTCACCGGCCTAGAGCCTGTACGTAAGCGGCCGGGTATGTATACCGATACCAGCCGACCCAATCATCTTGCACAAGAAGTCATCGATAACAGCGTCGACGAAGCGCTCGCCGGTTTTGCGAGGCAAATCGATGTGATCCTGCACGTCGATGGCTCGCTGTCCGTTACCGACGATGGCCGCGGCATGCCGGTCGATGAGCATCCGGAGCAAAAGAAACCGGGCGTCGAAGTTATCCTGTCTACACTTCACGCCGGCGGTAAGTTTTCCAGCAAGAACTACCAGTTCAGCGGTGGCCTGCACGGAGTCGGTGTATCCGTCGTAAACGCGCTGTCAAAAAAGCTCGTGGTGAGTATTCGCCGCGATGCGCAGGTTCATCAAATGGAGTTTGCCGGCGGAGAGAAAAGCACCGAGCTGGCGGTGGTAGATACCTGTGGCAAGCGTAACACCGGTACTCGTGTGCACTTCGAGCCCGACCCGCAGTATTTTGACTCGATCAATTTCTCTGTTCCCCGGCTGCAGCATGTGCTCCGTGCAAAAGCGGTTCTCTGTCCCGGGCTGCGCGTCACCTTCCTGGATGAAAAGAAAAAAGAGCGAGATGAGTGGTACTACGAGGACGGACTGACCGACTATCTTGTCGCCGCTACCGAGGGGTTTGTGACGCTTCCCTCCGAGCCGTTTACTGGCAGTTTCAGCGGCAGCGCAGAAGCCGCGGACTGGGCGGTGCAGTGGCTCCCAGAAGGAGGTGAGCTCGTCACAGAGAGCTACGTCAATCTAATTCCAACCGCCCAGGGAGGAACGCACGTAAATGGGTTGCGCACGGGCCTTCTCGATGCCATGCGGGATTTCTGCGAAATTCGATCTTTGCTGCCGCGCGGCGTGAAGCTCACGCCCGATGACATCTGGGATCGGTGCAGCTACGTGCTTTCATCCAAGCTCGAAGATCCGCAATTTTCTGGCCAGACCAAGGAGCGTCTTAGCTCTCGCGAAGCGGCGGCCTTTGTTGCTGGTGTAGCGAAAGACGCATTTAGCCTTTGGCTAAATCAGCACACTGCCGATGCGGAAGCGCTGGCGGAGATGTGCATCGCGAACGCACAGCGCCGCATGCGCAGCGCCAAGAAAGTCGTGCGAAAGAAAGTCAGCGCCGGCCCTGCCTTACCCGGTAAGCTCGCGGATTGTTCCGGAGAAGATCCGGAGCGATCCGAGCTGTTCCTAGTGGAGGGCGACTCTGCTGGCGGAAGCGCGAAACAAGCCCGAGACCGGGAATTTCAAGCGATCCTCCCCCTGCGCGGAAAAATCCTAAATACCTGGGAAGTCGACTCGCAGGAAATCCTGGCTTCCGCTGAAGTACATAATATTTCTGTCGCGTTAGGTATCGATCCTGGGAGCGACGATCTTTCGGAGCTGCGCTACGGCAAGGTCTGCATCCTCGCCGACGCGGATTCAGACGGGCTCCACATTGCCACGCTAATTTGCGCGCTCTTTGTCCGCCACTTCAAACCGCTGGTGGCGGCCGGCCACGTTTTTGTCGCCATGCCCCCGCTTTTTAGAATCGATATAGGCAAAGAGGTTTACTACGCGCTGGACGAGGCAGAAAAACAGGGGGTACTCGATCGTATTGAGGCGGAGAAGAAACGCGGTAAGGTCAACGTGCAACGCTTCAAAGGCCTTGGTGAAATGAACCCGCTGCAGCTCCGAGAAACAACGATGAGTCCCGACACTCGTCGCCTGGTACAACTGCGTCTTGATCCTGGAGATGGCACCGCGCGCATGCTCGATATGCTGCTGGCGAAAAAGCGGGCCAGTGACCGCAAAGCGTGGTTGGAAAAAAAGGGAGATCTTGCGGAGGTCCTTTAGCCAGTCTCTGGTCGGTGATGCGTGGTTTGCCATCCACTCCAGGCACTGACTCAAACCCAAAACTCACTTCAAAGCTCTGCGACAGTTTTAAGTCCGTTCGACGTATATCAACCGCGGGACCGAACGCGTGTTGTTGCTAATTGCGCTCGAAACTCTGCTTTGTCTGCGACTTTATTGGCAAGGCAACAGCTTCGGCTCAATAGATCGTCGTTTCATGAGTGTGATGCTCGACACAGTCCCGTTTGAATCTTTATACGAAAATGCGCTGTTGCTAATTCAAGATCGAAAGCGCACCGAGAATACTGGATGAAGACTTATGCCTAGCCACGCTGCCACGAACGACTGTCTGAATAAACGGATAACGCTAGCGGCTCTCATGCTGCTGCTTGCAGGATGCCGAATTGAGATTGACGTGCCCACGAGTGGCTCTGTGACCACGACTTCTGGCGCAATTAGCTGCTCCGCCGGCGAACAGTGCACCGTTGATGTCAGTGATATCTTTTTTGACGAAACCTTCGTTGCAGAAGCCGATGAAGGTTTCGTTTTTACCGGCTGGGAAAGCAAGGACAAAGGGCTCTGCGGTGGGAGCAACGACGATTGTCATCTAGAGACTTCAGCGTTTGCAGACAACGACACCTTAATGGCGTTTCTGGAAGATCCAACAGACACCTACTATCTCCAACCGCAGTTTCAAAGTACCGGTTTTAATTCGCTAATGATCGGACATAGCTTTTTCAGGCCGTTCGCTGAGGGCCTTCCGGAGCACGCGGAACGTGCGGGAATCGCGAATCACGAGGTGCAAATCGTATTCAACGGTGGACAGAACGGTGCGCCAGAAGCGCTTTGGGACAACGCCAATAAGCGGGCTGAGATACAGGCCATACTAGATGAGGGAGGCATCGAGCTCTTTGCGATGACCTACCATAACCTGTTCCCTACTTTGCGTGGCTACCGGCTCTGGATTGACTATGCTCTGCAGCAGAACCCAGACGTGCGTATT
>JBCCQO010000284.1:0-4783 GCA_039024595.1 Pseudomonadota bacterium
GACAATGCCCGTGCCGATGATGAACATTCTCAATGGCGGTGAACATGCGGACAATAACGTGGACATCCAGGAGTTCATGGTACAGCCGGTCTCCGCGACCAGCTTTGCGGAGGCATTGCGCTGCGGTGCGGAGATTTTTCAAGGTTTAAAGAAAGTGCTTTCGGAGGCTGGTTTAAGTACGGCGGTAGGCGATGAGGGCGGTTTTGCCCCCAATCTGCCTTCGAACGCCGCCGCTCTTGAGGCCATTGCCGAGGCGGTTGAAAAAGCGGGCTATTCCCTCGGCGACGACGTTACGCTGGCACTTGATTGCGCCGCCTCGGAGTTTTACATCGATGGTGAATATCGTCTCGCAGGGGAAAGCAAAAGCTTCGCCAGCGATGGCTTCGTCGATTACCTGGCTGGATTGGTGGACTCTCATCCGATTATCTCCATTGAGGACGGGCTCGATGAGTCGGATTGGGACGGTTGGAAAGTCCTTACAGACCGCTTAGGCGAAAAGGTGCAGCTGGTCGGTGATGATCTCTTCGTCACCAATACGAAAATACTTAAGCAAGGTATCGATCGAGGAATTGGCAACTCAATATTGATTAAGTTCAATCAGATTGGGACCTTGACGGAAACCTTGGATGCAATCGCGATGGCTGCGGACGCCGGCTACAACTCGGTAATTTCCCATCGCTCTGGTGAAACTGAGGATACGACGATTGCTGACCTTGCCGTAGGCACCGGCGCAGGACAAATAAAAACCGGGTCACTGTGTCGCTCGGATCGTGTCGCTAAGTACAACCGATTGCTGCGTATCGAGGCAGAGCTTGCCGGCGCGGCTCCCTACCGTGGTCGGGATGAGTTCTCTCGCTAGACCGCGCTGCGATTGTAACGACCGGTAGGCAAAATGCGCTGGGTCATTATCATTCTTCTGCTGATTATCGGCTACTTGCAATACCGTCTTTGGTGGGGCGACGGCGGTCGTTTGGAGCTGCGCCGCCTGGAACAGCGAGTCGTCGATTCCGAGCGAGCGAACGAACAACTGCGACAGCGCAACGACGAGCTTGCGCGACAGATAATGGACCTGAAAGAGGGCAGTACGGTACTTGAGCAGCGTGCTCGCGAGGAGCTTGGCTTAACTGGTGAAAACGAGGTGTTTTACCACATAGTTGAATCGCAGGATTCTAATAACGCCCTAGGTGATGGTGCTGCGGCTGGCTCTCAGGCGGAGAAACCCGAGTCTTGAATCGCGGAAAAGACATTGCCGGTATCGGGATGACTTCCCAGCGCACGCGCGAACGCTTAGTGCAGCGACTCGTTGAGCAGGGGATTTCCAACATCGCTGTCCTTGATGCGATGCGACAGGTGCCCCGCCACCTGTTTCTTGATGAAGCTATGGCCCATCGGGCTTACGAAGATACGGCGCTGCCTATCGGTTTTCAGCAGACTTTGTCGCAGCCTTACATTGTGGCGCGGATGAGCGAGCTATTGATCTCTGATCGCACTCCTCAGCGGGTGCTCGAAATAGGTTCTGGCTCTGGCTATCAAAGCGCGATTCTCGCGTCTTTGGTGGGCGAAGTGTATTCCCTTGAGCGGATCAAGCCGCTGCTTCAGGCCGCTCGTAAGCGCATGCGACAGCTGAAACTTCGCAACGTGCAGATGCGCCACGGCGATGGCTTTGAGGGTTGGCTAGCTCAAGGGCCTTTCGACGGTATTTTAGTCGCCGCGGCTCCAGAGCAAGTGCCTCAGAGCTTGCTCGCTCAACTCGCTAAAGGTGGGCGCATGATACTTCCGGTGGGCGCTGACGCGCAGCGCTTGATCTTGATTGAGCATACAGACCAGGGGTTCGAGCAACGAGAGGTCGAAGCCGTCCGCTTCGTTCCGCTCGTACCTGGCCTCAGTAGCGGTTAGTTTTAATGGAAGATCACGGTTCCCAGTCAGGTTCGAATGCTGCGCCCAGCTCTGCTCCCGGCTCGGCCCCCATCCCGGCTCTCAGGTCCGCTTCACCAAAGCTTTTCCCTGGAGTGTTTCTTCGTGGCATGCTCATGGGGGCAGCCGATGTGGTGCCCGGAGTGTCCGGTGGCACGATCGCCTTTATCACGGGTATCTACCAACGGCTCATTACCGCGTTCAGTAGTGTAGACCTAGATGCGGTGTCTCTCGTTCTAAAGGGGCAGTGGCTTGCGGCCTGGCATAAGGTCGACGCAAATTTTTTGCTTGTACTGTTCGCTGGAGTGGGGCTCAGTATCCTGACCCTAGCTCGGGGTGTCTCCTATCTGTTGGAGAATCAGCCACTGTTGCTCTGGGCCTTCTTCTTTGGACTCATTTTCGCGTCCTCACTAGTGCTGTTACGACAGGTAAAAGCCTGGTCGCTTACCCGCATACTGGCGCTTGGATGCGCGGCTGCTTTCGCGCTAGCACTGGCCTTCACCACAACGGCTGCACTACCACAGACAAACCTGGTTTTCTTTCTTGCCGGCTTTTTTGCGATTTGCGCGATGATCCTTCCGGGCATTTCGGGAAGCTTCATTCTTGTGCTGTTGGGTATGTACGAGCCTGTCATTACGGCGATCAAGGAGTTCTTGTGGTTCCCATTGATCAGCTTCACTGTGGGCAACGCTTTAGGTTTGCTTTCCTTCAGCCGTCTGCTTCGCTGGCTGCTGGAGCGGCATCAGCAACTAACGCTGGCGTCGCTGACCGGTTTTCTGCTGGGCTCCCTGTTGATCGTATGGCCCTGGAAAATTGAACAAGCCAGCGAAGCGGCTGGAAGTAGTCGCAGCGTGCCCGTTACTCCTATCCGTTACGCGCAGGAGGTGGCCGACAGCCAATTGCTCGCCTGCGCCGCTCTCGCTCTCCTCGGGTTTTTCTTGGTCTGGTTGTTAGAAACCCGCTGGGGTGACTCGGGGCCTTAGGTGCGCAGAGATGCGGTATTGAGTTCGGCCAGGTCCAGACCGGGTTTATGGTCGTTTTGCTTCACTATCTCTATTAGCTCGCTGATTCTTAACGGCTGCGGTTCCAGTGCAAGGGCACCCATCGAAGATCACACGCGACCCGGTTCGATTTCGGCAACCCGTACCTACACTGTACTGAGCGGAGACACCTTGTACTCAATCGCTTTTCGCTATGGATTGGATTACAAACGGCTGGCGGCAGCGAACGATATACCCCGTCCTTACACGATATTCGTAGGTCAGCGCCTGTTACTTGAGGAAGCGACTGCTACACGGGCTCAAGCATCTGCCGAGACCCGTTCACAGACCCGTGATAGCAACAGAGCAGGCCGATCAGCAGCCACGGCAACGACAAGCTCGTCGGTGTCGACCGCAGCTTCTGTTGCTGGCAAGAGCAGTGAGTCTGCGCCGGTCGCCACAACTAAAAAAGAACCCACCGCCGTTAAGCGAAAAAGTCCCGTGACCACGAGCGACAAAGCGGTCGCAGCCGGTTCCTGGCGCTGGCCAGCAACCGGCCGGGTTGTACGGCGTTTTGATGGCCAATTGCAAAAAGGTATCGATCTAGCCGGCAATCGAGGCGCCCCTGTTGTCGCGACGGCAGCGGGTTCAATTGTGTATGCGGGTTCAGGCATTGCTGGCTATGGACTCATGCTGATTGTCCGCCACAACGACGAGTATTTGAGCGCCTACGGTCACAACGAGCGTCTTCTTGTGCGCGAAGGTGATCGTGTCACTGCCGGACAAATCATAGCGGAACTTGGCAGCTCGGGAACCGATTCGGTGAAACTCCATTTTGAAATACGTCGCCGTGGAAAACCGATAGATCCGTTGGATCTTCTTCCCAAGAGGTAACTTTTAAAGTTTCGAGCTTGTTTTATTCACACGCGCTGGGCTAAGCTCGAAGAGTCCGTGTTTTGCAGCTTTTCGAATCGGGCGATTCGATCAAATACACGGTTCTGACGATCGGGTTACCAACCCATGGGTGAGCGTAAGGCGACGCACAGCGGCACCGAGCTAGAACACGGATCGGTCCACAGGGTAGCAAGCACGCATCAATCGGATGTAGCGGCACTTGCAGGGGACGGTTTGTCTGAGCGTAACGACACACGCTCTACACCCTTTTTGGATACCACTGACAGCGCCCCTGAAGACACCCCTCATCACACCCCAGACCACACCTCTCACGACGGCGACCTAGATCCCTCCGCTTTTGACCTGTCCGAAGCAGCGAGTGAAATAGACCCTACGAATGGCGATGGCGTCCGTGCTAGCGCGCAATCGAAGAGAAGAAGAGGGCGCAAGACGAGCGCCTCTGCGGGCTCTCTTGCAGGCAATAGCGGGGCTCAACGGAAGGATTCAGTCGATTCTCTCGAAGAAGAGACTGAGGATGTATCTCTCGATCCCACTCAGCTCTACCTCAATGAAATCGGTTTTGTACCGCTACTTACAGCGGACGAAGAGAAACATTACGCGCGGCTTACCCAGAAGGGTGATGAGGCGGCGCGCAAACGCATGATCGAAAGCAACTTGCGCCTTGTCGTCAAGATTGCGCGTCGCTATCTCCATCGTGGCATGAGCCTGCTTGATCTGATTGAGGAGGGCAACCTGGGCTTGATGCGAGCGGTCGAGAAGTTTGACCCGGAGAGAGGTTTTCGCTTTTCCACCTACGCGACCTGGTGGATTCGCCAGACGATTGAAAGAGCCATAATGAATCAGGCGCGCACGATTCGTCTGCCGATTCATGTGGTGAAAGACCTCAACGGGTGCCTACGAGCGGCGCGAGAACTCACGCAGCAGCTGGACCACGAACCCACTACGAGCGAAATTGCCGATCGTATCGATAAGCC
>JBCCQO010000285.1:0-4773 GCA_039024595.1 Pseudomonadota bacterium
AAAGTAACGACGCCACCGTCGGTGCTTTGCGTGCCACGCAAACGTCCGGAAGCCACCACTCCTTCTCCTTCAGCAAACAGATCCGGAAGGATGCCGTCGTACACCACCGTCACGCTTTCAACAAAATCAGTGACTTCGAAGCGGACTTCAAGCGATTCGCTCGAGCGTACGACGCTGCCCTCTACGACCATGCCTCCCACACGAATCGGCGTATCCAGCGGCGCCTTCCCCGCAACCACATCTGCCGGAGGGTAGAAAAGGTTGATGTTTTGCCTAAGCGCGTAGACGACCAGGCCGATTGCGGCGGAAGAAAAAACTACGATACTCAGGACTACCCAGAGGCGTTGGCGACGAACCGGATGCATGGCTTAGGGACCACTTTGTGCGGCATCTTGCTGTGCCGATTCACGCCGATATTCGCCGCGTAGCTCACGCAGCAATCGACGTTTCTTGCGATAGGGAGTAACCACGAGGAGTAGTAACACCAACACGGTTATTCCGTACGCAGTCCAAACGTAGGTGCCATGACCACCCATACTCAGCGCTGCGTTTAAGCTCTCGAAGTACATCAAACAGCCTCGCCAACCAGCCGCTGAACCCATTTTGTTCGGCGCTCACGGGCAATAATCTCCACCCGCATATTGGCAAGCAAGGCACAGGTATAAAGGGCGTAAAAGGCCGCAATGCACAAAAATAGCGGGTACAGCATGCTCGAATGAATTGAAGTGTCACCAAAAAATTTGATCGATGCGGGCTGATGAAGGCTGTACCACCAATCGACCGATTTATAGATGATGGGAATATTGACCGTTCCAACCAGAGCCAGCACCGCACAGGCACGAGCTCCGGAGGCTTTGTTGTCATAAGCTTCATAGAGCGCTATGACACCGACGTACAAAAACAGCAGAATTAGCATGGACGTAATGCGCGCATCCCAGACCCACCAGGTACCCCAGGTAGGTCGGCCCCAGATAGACCCGGTCACCAGTGCCAAGAACGTTAGCGCAGCACCCACAGGCGCCGCTGCCAACATAGCAACTTCAGCCATCTTGATCCGCCAAATAAGACTGACTGCCCCGGCCACTGCCATCACGTAATAGCCCGCCAGCGCAACAACCGCTGTAGGCACGTGTATGAACATAATCCGATAACTGTTCCCCTGGCGGAAGTCTGGGCTGGTGAATAACAGTCCCCACGACAATCCGATCAAAAGCGCAATAAAGGCGAGCGGCGCGAGCCACCGAAGCAGGGACCCGGAAATTCGAAAAAGCCACGGGGGCGAGCCAAGCTTATGAAAAAAAGACCACATAATGCGTGTGATTATACTCGTCGTCGAAAGCGCCAACAAAACGCCGGTTGGCTCGCAGCTACAGGGTAATACGTTGCTTTGCGATTTTTGGAGTACCAGAAAACATCACTGTCGCTAGTTATCAGCACCAATGCGCAAGGCCGCGCCAATGGCTAAAGGACCGAGCGCCAACGCAGCGAAAAACAGTCCGGCCAGTAGCGAAAGGAATGGGACAGCACTTTGACCGGCAATTGCCGCGTTTACTCCGGCGACGCCAAAAATCAGGACCGGCACATAAAGAGGCATTATCAGCAAGGTTATCAGCATACCGCCGCGATTCAGCCCGACCGTAAGCGCAGCCCCTAACGCACCCACAATCGTCATCACGCCAGCCCCGAGAAGCAATGAAGCCATTAACACCGGCGTACCCGCGGAATTCAGCGCAAGTCCGTAGGCGAAAATTGGCGAGCACAGCGCTAGCAGGCCGCCGGTACTGAGCCAGTGAGCAAACAGATAGGGCATGATGAGAAAATAGATAGGCTGCGGTGAGAGAAGGAGTTGGTCGAGACTGCCATCCTCGAAGTCACTACGAAATATACCCTCCACGGCGAGCAAGTTTGCCAGCAATGCGACAATCCATAGCGCGCCCGCCGCAAAGGGAGCCAAGCGCTCTGCGGTCGGACCAATGCCAAGAGGAAACATCAGCAACACTAAAGAAAAGAACAGTAAAGGCTGAGCGACTTCGACCGGTCGGCGCAACGACAACAGTAGTTGCCGTCGCAATATAAGTAACAGCAACGTCGCTAAAGAAACATCATTGCCTTGCTGGCCTGAACTCACCGACACGGATCGACTGTCTTTTTCATCGCTTACTCACAGCCCGCTCAGATCCAGTTCCACATCGGGCTGGATAGTCTGTAAGGGCTGATGGGACGTCATCAATATGGCCCCACCACTTTGGAGGTGCGCTCTAAAGCGATCTTCAAGGAGCAACACACCAGCTTGGTCGAGCGCGGTAAAAGGTTCATCGAGCAGCCAAAGCGTCTGGCGGGTAAGAAAAAGGCGAGCAAGGTTAACCCGCCGTTGCTGACCTGCCGACAGCTGGGAACTGGGTACGTCTTCGAAGCCATAAAGACCCACCGAGGCAAGGGCTCGCTCGATATCAATACCTCGGTGAACACCTTCTCCTGTCAAATGAAAGAGAAGGTTCTCTCGAGGAGTCAGCAGTGCCTTAACCGCACTTTGATGGCCGATAAAAAGTAGCGACTCGCTCTGGTGCAGCGATCCGGTAAAACCAAAACGAGACAAGCCACCGAGGACGCGCAACAAGGTCGTTTTGCCTGCACCATTGGAGCCACGAATTTGCACTAACTGGCCGGAGTTCACGCGCAAGGAAAAATCACGAATTAGCTGTCTACCACCGCGCTCGATGTTCAGGTCGACGGTCTCTAAAAACGGTTCTCCCATCGGCTAAAGATTGACCGTACGGATGAGTGCACCGGCCTCTTTATACAAATCGGCTGCGCTGTTCATCTCATCTTGACTCGCCGTTCCTGCTGTCACTGATTGATCGGCTTTGCCATCCAGCGCAAGGAAATCAAAGAGCTTACGATCGGCTAGTTGCGACGGCGCAACGTTACTGATGGCTCGGAAAATAGTCTCCGTACGCCCCGGATAATCTCGCTCCCATCCTGTAAGCATGGCTTTAATCGCCGAGCGTTGAAGGTTCTCCTGCGACCCGCACAGATTGCACGGGATAATTGGAAACTGTCGGGCCTGCGCATAGGCAGCCAAATCTGACTCTTTGCAGTAAGCCAGCGGCCTGATCACAACATTGTGGCCATCATCTGCGAGCAGTTTCGGCGGCATTGCGCTTAACTTGCCGCCGAAAAACATATTCAAAAACAGCGTTTCTACAATGTCATCTCGATGGTGCCCAAGCGCAATTTTAGTGGCGCCAATCGACTCAGCGAAGCCGTACAAGGTGCCACGCCGGAGCCGAGAGCAGAGACCGCAAGTCGTTTTACCTTCTGGAATAATCGACTTCACTACGCTGTAGGTGTCTTTTTCAACAATGTGATATTCGATCCGCAAGCTATCGAGGTAAGCCGGTAAAACCTCCGGCGGATAACCAGGCTGTTTTTGGTCAAGATGGACCGCGACCAGTTCAAATTGAACGGGCGCGCTGCGCTGTAGCGAGAGCAAAACGTCCAGCATTGCGTAAGAGTCTTTACCACCAGAGAGGCACACCATGACCCGGTCACCCTCACCAATCATGCGATAGTCCGCTATCGCCTTACCGGCTAGGCGGCGTAATCGCTTCTTGAGCTTGTTGTATTCGAGTCGCTCACGACGGTTATCGGCGCGCATAGAATTTTTTCGCGTTTCAGTACTGTTGGGAAGATCGAGCAGATGGTACGCGGCGCTAGCAACGGCTTCAACGGAACCTCCCCGTCTCAAAGAACCACTACGACACAAAAGCAGGACATCAGCCAAACTTGTCATAAGACCCCATAAAAGCAGACAATGCGCGCCCTTTAAGCGGCCTCCGCCGCCCTACGACTATCATTGGGGGACTCCATGAAAGATCCAGTTCGCGTCACGGTAACCGGCGCGGCCGGTCAGATCGGCTATGCTTTGTTATTCCGTATTGCATCGGGCGCCATGCTCGGTGAAGACCAGCCAGTTGTACTAAGCCTGCTCGACATTACGCCGGCTCTTGATGCGCTCGAAGGCGTCAAGATGGAACTCGACGACTGCGCCTTTCCGCTACTTTCTGCGATCGAGTGTACCGACGATCCAAATATCGCCTTCGCCGGCGCCGACTACGCTTTACTCGTAGGCGCCCGTCCGAGGGGCCCCGGGATGGAACGAAAGGATCTGCTGGAAGCCAATGCCGCTATTTTTTCTGTGCAGGGCAAAGCAATCAACGATCATGCGAGCCGGGATATAAAAGTACTGGTGGTCGGCAATCCGGCGAACACCAACGCACTTATCACTCAGCGAAATGCGCCGGCTATTGACCCAAGAAACTTCACCGCAATGATGCGTTTAGACCACAATCGGGCAATGACGCAAATCGCGCAAAAGCTGGACGCAGCCGTAACCGACGTTGCACACATGACGGTGTGGGGTAACCACTCCGCGACTCAGTATCCTGATCTGCATAACTGCAGCGTTGCCGGCAAAAACGCCCGAGAGGCGGTCGAGGATGGATGGTACATCGATGAGTACATACCGACCGTGCAACAACGGGGTGCGGCGATCATAAAAGCCAGAGGTGCATCATCGGCAGCATCGGCCGCTAATGCAGCGATTGACCACATGCGTGACTGGGCTCTAGGTACCAGCGGCGATGAGTGGGTTTCTATGGGGGTTTACTCAGACGGTTCCTACGGTATTGAAGAAGGGCTCATCTATTCCTTCCCCTGTCGATGTAATGAAGGTCAGTGGGAAATCGTTACCGATCTTCCGGTGAATGAGTT
>JBCCQO010000286.1:0-4760 GCA_039024595.1 Pseudomonadota bacterium
CGCATCGCTGCCCGCCGCATCACGCTCTATCCTAGTCACCTTCAGGCGTTGCCCATACCCAAGCACTATGAGTATGAGAGCTGTCCCCATGAAGGGCAGGTGTCCGACAAACTCGGTCCGCGCAGGAAGGTTATGTCCTTGGATAATGAACACCACGTTCGACGTGAACATTACTAACGAAACGACGATCATAGTGAGCCGGGTGGTGGTACCGATGATGAGCAGAACACCGAACACCGCTTCGGTGATCCCCGCAGCCAGCACAAACAGTCGATCCGAAAAAAGATCAAAACCTAAAGCTGCCATGAAGTTCCACTGGTATTGGGTGAGGAAAGCCTGTCCGTAAAGTGCGCCTAGGAGTTTTTCGCTGAGTGCCAATGCGATGAGTGAGATCCCAGTGCAGATGCGCAAAGAATCGACGGAGTAGGGTTTGTAGCGAACAACAAGGGCAGGTGTTTTGAAGTTGTTAAAAAATAAAAATAGGCCGATTCCGAAAACGTTGAAATACTCGATAGCGGAATGGAAACCGAACTGGACGACTATTCCCGCATAGAGCAAGAAGATGAGCACGGCAGCCTGTTGAATGAAGCGATTAGCCAGCAGGAAGATGCCAATCAGTGCCTCGAGCAAATTAAAGGCCAAACCGAGGCTACCGGTAGCCTGCAAGTGCGGGGCCACAAGGGCTCCCTCGTAGGCTGTAAGCAGCAAGCTCATGCCAGTAAATATGCGAAGAAGCTCGATGAAATCGTGTCGGGTCTTGCTTTCAGCTATTCGGAGCGTCGGCAACCGCGTGTCGAGGACCACGGACAGCGCGATGACAAGAAGGCCAACCGCACAACACACGAGTACCGGTGCATCAGTCAGCGAATAAGGCTGGAAATTCTCCACGCTAGCCGAATCGGTATCGATGAACCATTTCACGTGGGCTTCGCACACGGCTGTCCAAAAACTGCACAGTACTACAAGAGATCCTTGCAGCAACGAACGCGAGGTCTTCGGTGCAGTCATTTTGTTCTCTCTCAAAACTTCCATAAACGGCGTCTCTTTAGCTACTGGCTCTTCGAAGCGGATTCTTTAAGCCTCTCTAATCCGCTGAACAAAAATGAGCTGCTAGCAGCAAGTCACAATCGTGTCACTACTAGATACGTTGGGTTTTTCGAGCGAAGCTAGCTTGTCCAAGTGTTATCTGGATTTCTACTGAGGACTCGATGTCGAGGACATCCAAAACCAGTGACGCGCTCCATGCGCAGAAACGAGTCCTATGTTTAGTACTTGACTTGGACAGGGCACGAGCTTCGTTCCTAGAAAATCCAGACCAGACTGCGTTGCAAAGTTTTTGACCACTTTCACCCACTCACCGACAAGGTTTTGTCGACGCGACGCGGCCTAGAAACCGAAACTACCCACAAGTGCGGTTCGTAATTTCTACGTTTCCAAAAACAAGTAGGTGACTGCAATGTCCGTTGATGAAAGTGGCTTTCTGAATCAAACGCTGCCCCGAGCCTCCCGGTTAGAGAATGCACTGGCAGAAAAATCAAAAGGGATCTTCTTCAATAAGGTTTTTGACGCAATCAATTGCGGTTTAGGAGCACACTGGTTCCTGCGTATCCCCCTCGCCTACATTATGTTTCAACAAGGCAGTATGAAAACGAGCAACATCACGGCTGTAGCAGAGGCGAGCGGCATACCCGTGTGGATGTATGTATTGGCAATGCTTGCGGAGCTAGGAGGAGCTGCGGCGCTCATCGTGGGAGGAATCGTTCAGACCTGGAACCCAGGCGGCCGCATTGATTGGATGGGCAGATCTATTACGCGCCTAGCCGGCTTCGCAATAGCTGCGGTGGCAACAGCGGTTATCGTCCAATTTTTCGCATCCTCGTTCATCGCGATGCGAGATCACCTTCTTTATGTTTTTGTCGGGCTGTTCTTTTTGCTGTACGGAAACGGGTATCGCGTGAGCCGTATCAGCGACGGCGGCGGACAGCGATAAACTTTGCGCTCGCTCTGAGCGGAGCGAGTGCACCGGCAGCTCAAACTACTCGGTCGGTCGATTGTTCTAAAAACGATTTTGCGATAAGAATGAGATATCGACGGATGTCTTTCCGGAAGTGGCGAGATCTACCAAGGATTCACCCAGCGCTGGGGCAAACTTATAACCGTGACCGGACAAGCCCGCAGCGAAGGCCACATTTTCAAAATGAGGATGCCGATCCAGAATGAAGTGTTGATCGGGTGTGCGGGTATAGAAACAGGTCTTGTGCTCGAGCCGTTCGCAAGTAACGCCAGGAAGGTGCTCTTCTACGAATTCCATGATTCTTCTATCGTCAGTTTCCGATGGATCACGGTTCGCGGACAAGGGATCAGCAACCGCATCGCCGCCGGTGTGCTCGGCTATTTTTATCCGCCCATCGGCTAGGGGAAAACCATAAAATTGACCATGTGCCAGTTCAAAGAAAAAACCATGCTGATAGCGCGAATCATCGCAGCGGAACCAATGTAAGTGCTTTCGCGCGACTTCCAATGGTAGGTTGAGGTTCGCCATGAGTTCACTAGACCAGGCACCTCCCGCAATGATCATTGCAGCGGCGTTATAAAGTCCCGCTTCGGTCCTGACGCTTACCTCTCCGGGTTGCGCGCTCCACTCGTAAACCGCTTCGCCCCACTGGTGCCCAGCACCCGCGGCAATCGCAGCATCCAGGTGTGATAAAACACATCGCTCAACGGGTAGCCAACCTGCGTCCGGCTCAAACACAGCTTTCAGCCCTTCCGTTCCTCCATACTGTGGATAGGCGCTCGCATCGGCGGTGTGAACTTCGAGGTCGTGCTCCTTCGCAGAAGCTAGCACTCCGTTTATGATCTCGCCTTGCGCATCTCCGAAGTAGACTAGACCGGTTCGATGAAGCAAAGTCTCATCGAGCGCATCCCATAGCTCGTAGCTTCGACGCAAGAGGGGAACGTAGTCGGAATGCTCAAAGTAGGAAAGTCGAATGAGCCGTGACTCGCCATGCGAACTACCACGATCATGCGCGGGCGGGAAGCGATCAATACCAAGGCATCTTAGACCGCGAGCCGCGGCACTGTACAACGCTGCGCTTCCTACGCCACCAGTACCCAAAACGATCAGATCGTAGTCCATAACCAATCAAAACTTTGCTGCAAAGGAAACGAGAAACGTACCGGAGTTTACCAATGCAGGTTAAAGCAACAAGGAAAATTGATGCGTTTCTTGCACTGGCATTTCTGCTTGCATTCAGTAGCAATTCTATTGGCAATGAATCTGTTGTGTTGCTGGCAAAAGAGCTAGAGTCACGTCTGGGTGCTCGCATCGGCGTTGCGGTTAAAGATACCCATACAGGCCGCCAGTGGAGCTATCGCGGCGATGAGCGATTTCCGCTGACAAGCACGTTCAAGCCGCTGGCTTGTGCTGCCATTCTGGCGCAGGTCGATGCCGGTAATGAACTTCTGGAACGAAGACTACGAATCGGTCCGCCGCAAATCGTGGTTTACTCGCCGATCACGACAGAACTTAGCGGTGGTGAAATATCTCTGGAGCGGGCCTGTGAAGCAGCGATCACGGTGAGTGATAACACCGCGGCGAATCTCGTATTAGACGCTCTTGGTGGTCCCACCGCCTTGACTGATTTCTTTCGCACGGTGGGCGATGAACACTCCCGCCTTGATCGGACGGAACCTAAGCTAAACGAAGCCGTACCAGGTGACCCTCGTGATACCACTACCCCGAATGCAATAGTCGGCACCCTAGAAACACTGGTTAACGGACGGGTGTTGGGTGCGGACTCCAAACAAACGCTCGAACGCTGGATGTCCGATAACAAAGTGGGAGAGGCATTGTTTCGGTCACGCTTACCGGAGGGTTGGCGTATCGCCGACAAGACCGGCGCGGGCGGCTATGGATCACGCGCCCTTATCGCACTAGTCCGACCCAGTAATCGAGGAGCCGCTTTTGTCGCAGTTTACGTGACGAATACGGACGCTAGCTTCGCCGACCGAAACGAGGCGATTGCAGAGATTGGAGCAGGAATTTTTACGCTACTGGCACTACCTCAGTGAGAGCGGGTCTCCGCATCCCTAGTCCTAACCGCAGTAGCGGGTTCACTCTCTAACTCGCCGGTCGCTAACGCCGAAAACTATGAGCCATACCGTCAGGCTCAGGTATGCGACACCGTTTGCATAGGTATACCAGGGATAGACGTAGTTCCCGATTGCCGGAGTGATCGCCATGGCGGTGATAGACGCGGTAACGCAAAGCGAAGCGATTACCCCATAGTAGGCAAGAAGCTTCGATACGAGCTCGCCCCTCGCTAGCAGGTAGAAGTTTAGACCTACTCCAAGTGAAAGGGTTGCTAACGCCAAATGAAATACGTCGATTCGCTGCTCGTATAGGCTCCGCAGAAGTGCCCAGTCGATCGCGTCTTCAGGAGCGCGAATCAGTTGCAGCATCTGTAGGCTGAGATACGCAGTGAACAGGTGCCCCACGACATCGGCGAGTCTCAACATAGCCGCCAGTCCTGCTAGCGTAGAATTTGTTTGGCGCAAAAGCAGGAAGAAACCTAGTGTCGTCAACAGACTCACAAGGGCGGAGCCGAAGCCAGACTGTACTGCAGACTCGATGGTCTGCCTGGCTAGTAGCAGCCTGTCGGCGTCTAGGGCAGAGGTAAACGGTTCACTGGTGAGTTTGTTAAGGTGGGCAACACCAACGAAGATGCTTAGCAATAGTAAGGCGCCGACGGTGCGGGCTA
>JBCCQO010000287.1:0-4691 GCA_039024595.1 Pseudomonadota bacterium
GGGCCTGGTCTGGTGCGTCTGCTTACGCCTTTTTTGTGTTGTGTACTGTTAAGCGCCTGTTTGGTCGATGATGACTCCCGGCTTGGACATAACGGGGATCTCCCGCAAATCAGTGCCGAAACCGATACCGATACAGAAACCGATATCGATAGCACTAACGATGCAGAGAGTTTGTCGAAGACGGACGGTGGTGCGCGTACAGGAACGAGGGCTGAGATCAATCACTCCTGGCGCCTTGTCAATTTTTGGTCTGAGTGGTGCGCACCGTGCCGAAAAGAGATACCAATGCTTAACGAATTACACGATCTGCTCGCAGCCCACCAAGTAGCAATCGTCGGTATCAACTTCGATGATGCGAACCGAGCGGAAACCTTACGTGCAGCAAATGCGCTGGGGATTGAATTTCCTACTTTGCGTCGCAATGAGATAGAGCGATTGGATTTGCGTCCACCAGACGTGATGCCTACGACGTACATTTTATCCCCAGACAATTCGGTACTTGCCAAGCTTATTGGTTTGCAGAGCCGAGACGATATTCTTGGACATCTCGCAAAACTAGGACTGCTTGGTGAGCATTTCTAGACGTGGGTTTCTAGGCAGATGCTAAGTTCTTCCCACGATCCGCTGTACAAGAGTGTCGCTTGCGTAATTCTAAGCGCCACACTCGTGTTGCCTGGGTGCGGGCAGCGAAGCCAGAGCGACCTTGCGAGTTCAGCACTTGTTGAGGTGCTCGCTAGCCCTGCGGCTTCTGGCAGTGAGCTTTCTCGTGTAACCAGTGATAACGAGGGTCGCGTATATCTGTCTTGGGTAGATGCTCGTGGGGGGAGGGCTGAGCTGCTATTCGCTCAGCTCCGCGGTGACACCTGGCAAGAACCGGAATCTGTAGCCTCAGGGACAGACTGGTTTCTAAACTGGGCCGACTTTCCCGCTCTCGCTGTTCAGGAGTCTGCAAAGGCTGTGCACTGGCTTCGCAGGAGCGGCGAGGGTACCTATGACTACGACATTCTCGCCCGTTTCTATCACAGCGAAGCCGGTGAATGGAGCGAGCCAATCCAGGTGAATCAAGACCAGGTAAGTGCCGAACACGGATTCGTGTCGATGCTGCCGCTTGCACAGGGGCGGACGATGCTCAGTTGGCTGGATGGTCGCTACACAAAATCCTCACCGACGGCGGGTCCGATGAGCTTACGGTCGGCGATATTTGATCCGCTTGGGCAAGCGGAGGCTGAGTGGGAGCTCGATTCGCGTGTGTGCGATTGTTGTCAGACGAACATGGCATTGACCTCCAATGGCCCTGTGGTCGTCTATCGCGACCGATCGGCATCCGAGGTTCGTGACATCGCGATTACCCGTCTCCTTGAGGGACGTTGGACGATGCCGAAAACGATTCATGAAGATGGCTGGGAAGTACAAGGGTGTCCAGTGAATGGACCGGCCGTCGCCGCCTCCGGTCCCCAGGTGGCGGTCGCCTGGTTTACCGCGAGAGATGATCTACCACAAGTAAAGGTAGCGTTTTCTTCGGATAGTGGTGCCTCATTCTCTGCACCTTCGATCGTCGCAAAGGGGAACACAAACGGCCGCGTAGCCTTGGCTCACCTATCCACCGGAGACTTTGCAGTCACTTGGATTGATACGTCTGAAGCCGGCACGACAATAATGCTTACCCGATTTACCAGGAATGGTGAATTGATAGAGTCCGTCCCCGTTGCTAAAACCACAGCGTCTCGTCGCAGTGGTTTCCCAAGTATGGTCGCCCATCAGAACAGCGTCTTCATCTCTTGGACCGCGGTCGATGCATCGGCCTACAGGTCGCAAGTGCAAGTCGCTCGGGTCCGCTTTCCCTAGAGCGCGTTGCCTAGAGTGCTTTTTCCAGAGAAAGAAGACAGGCGGTACAGCTTCGGAGTCATGTCGACGAGTGCCTAAACACCTAGCCAGAAAACACACGACGAGACTTCATTCGGGTGTAACCGGCTAGGTGTCGTCAAGCTAGGAGGCGTTCCTAGGGAGTGCTGGGACTTCGCAGATCACCATGCTTTCTGCAGTCCGAAGGTGAGAACAGAGTCTGTCTCAAGCTGGGGCCCATTCAGGTCTTGCTCGATTGGAACGCTGTATTCAAAAGCCATACGCCAACCATTGAGCGCCCCGCGGGCCAAGAGATTCACACCGAAAGCGATCGAGGTCGTCTCTCCACCAAGACGATCCGGATCGGCCGTTTGTACGGGAGCCACAATGCGGGGATCGATACCAGAAATACTGTCTTCATCTTCGTAGCTCAATCTCAGTGAGGCGCTCATGCTTGGGCTGAACATATAACTCAGCCATCCGGTGAGCATATGTACATCGCCGAGTTGGTAGTCCTCATCATTCTCAGTCGTTCGTACGGTGCTACGCCATTGCCCTCCCCATGCCCATGCACTCGCGTTTCCATGATAAGTAAGGCCCACAATAGGATCATAGGTGCCCGATCCCAGTTGCATTGGGTAGGGCAGACGCACGGTCGGGCGCATTCCCGTTGGCGTTAAGATGTCATCTCGCTCTTCAACGCTACCGGTAGGCAGTGAAACCCCCAGAGTTGCGTGGATCTTTGTAGCCGGAGTGTCGTACAGCTCCACGAGCCCAGCTAGGGTCGTATCGCTCCAGCCGCTGCTCTCTGTGGTGAAGGTGCCGAGTACGTTCGTACCCATCCCTCCCTGATAGGTCAGGTGATCCATTTCTAGGTCCAGATAGTTGGCCATGAGCATGAGCGTTACCCGATCCGAGGGGGCGTACATCGCGCCAAACATGTGCATGTTCATAGTCATTTCCGTCGGTACGACCCGGAGTGTGGGCGGTTGCCCGGGTCTTCCGAAGAATCGATTGGGAACAGAAGTAACAATTTGGTCGGCTGTGAGCCGATCGGATCCTGAACGGCTGCCTTCCATTTCCATCGTCATGAAACGATAGGAAAGCATGTACTCTCCAGCCTCGTGGGTATGATCCCCCATAACGCCAATCGGAGCATGAGAGTCGGGTCGTGCTGTATCGGCGTGGATTTTCGCTGCACAGGCAAAGGCCAGCAGCACGGCTACAGGTTTAATTTGCATAAGATAATCTCGCGTTGCAGTAAGCGGCACGGCAATAGGAGGCTGTAGGCAGAGCAGCTCCCTCACCGTAGTTTGTTGTCACTAGCCTGCGGAGATTGGGGGTGCTCTCGATTGATACCCGGGAAAAACGCGCTCCGACGTGCGTTCAGAGCTTTCGCCGGTAACCCTAACTAAGGCGCTGGAAGGTTCCAGAATGTCGGGCTCGCTGCTACTGTCTATGTCAGCGGACAGTGCCAAGCCAACGGGGCATTGACGCTCAATACCGACTAGATCGGCGTCATTGTCCGAGCCTGTATCCGTCGCGTTCGCGGAATGATGCGCGTGACCGAGGTGGCCATGATGCTCCCTGCTAGCCTTTCCTTGTCCGACCGTTTCTGAGTCGAGCAAGAAAACGCTTGCGGGCATTGCGGAGGGGCAGGGCAGTAAAAAATTGCCCGCGAAGACATTGCCCGGCATGAAGCCCAAAGGCACTAGGATGCGTGCAACCAGGCTGGGGAGAATCCAGCGCTTTACGATGCGACTTCGGCTTTGATAAACGAGAGACAACAGCATTCCGGTACAGTTTAGTACCGAGCCGGTTGTGATTAAAGATCGACCCGTCGAAATTCGCGTACTATTCGGTTTTTTGCTTCGAGCGCTTTATGTCTTCTATCGAGTTCTTCTACGATCTTTCGTCCCCGTGGACCCGTCTGGCCTTCCACAATATCCAACCAATTCTGGAGGAAACAGGCGCTGAGGTTCGGTGGCGGCCATTTTTGGTAGGGGGAGTGTTCAATGCTGCGAACCACACGGTTTATGAGTCTCGTGCTAATCCAGATCACCCGAAGGTGCGTCACGTCTTTTCCTGGCTATTGGACTGGGCTGAGCTTGCCGGATTGCCGATGAACTTTCCTTCTCCCCATCATCCGCTTAAATCTGTTCTGCCGATGCGCGTTTGTTGCGCTCTTGAAGGCGAGCAAGAGAAGCTCTTTTGCTTTACCGAAGCCGCGTTCCATGCCTATTTCAGCGAACAAAAGAACTTGGACGACCCGATAGTGTTGACACAGGTTGCAACAGACGCTGGCTTCGATGGCGAAGCACTTGTTGCTCGTGCCCAGGAGCAGGGTATTAAGGATCACCTCAGGACGAACACCGATGAGGCTATTCAACGCGGCGCGTTTGGCTCACCGATGATGTTTATTGATGGGGGTGGTGTGTACTTCGGCAACGATCAGCTTCCTTTAGTGAGACAGGCATTATTGAAATAGCAGGTTGCGACCAAAAATGCGCTTCTCACGAGCCGCCCCTCACCCTGACCTGTCTACTCGCTGATCCGCTTTACTCGCACCGTGAGTTCGTAGCCTTCAATAGCTAAGCCCGCCTGCTCTGCGAAACGACTCAGCGCAGTATCGATGGATATTGGCAGCTCACACTCGCGTACGTAGCCGGACTCGGCGTCTAGTAGGTAGGCATGATTCATCGGCTCGCGCGCGTCGTCGAGTACCACAGATGACGTTTGCTGATGCTCTTGCGCGTGCTTACAAACACGACTCACCTCGGCCTCTAGCGCAACTTGATCCAGCTCTCTTGCGAGCGCACCAGCGGACAAACGTCTCCCCGAACGACTAA
>JBCCQO010000288.1:0-4678 GCA_039024595.1 Pseudomonadota bacterium
CTCGTGAACAGCTGGCAAAAGGCGGACAGGCGCAGGGACGGCCAGCCGAATCACCACACAAGGCTCTATTTGATCTGTTGGAAGTAACCGCCACCTTCTACAAGACGTCGCTGAAAACTCATTCGCAGCGCAACTCTGCGGTGGACTACCTGAAGTCTCGCGGGCTGACCGGTGAAGTCGCTCGAGACTTTGCCCTAGGTTATGCGCCCAAAGGCTGGGATAACCTGCTTACCCATTTGCAAGCGAAGGACGACGCTGGCGGAGCGAATCTGACCGGGATAGAGCAAGCGTCAAGCCCAGACAGCGAACACAAGGGAATCGTAGCTACGGCAATCCGTGCAGGAGTCGTGGTCAAGAATGACGCAGGCCGAGTCTACGATCGTTTTCGTGAACGCATTATTTTCCCGATCCGTGATCGCCGCGGTCGGGTGATCGCCTTCGGTGGTCGGGTCCTTGGCGACGATAAACCTAAGTATCTAAACTCACCCGAATCACCTGTCTTCCACAAGGGCCGAGAACTCTACGGTCTTTACGAGGCACGCAGAGCAAACCGCCAGTTAGAACGTCTAATCGTGGTTGAAGGCTACATGGACGTGATCGCTCTGGCGCAAGCAGGCATAAGCTACGCAGTCGCCACCCTCGGCACCGCAACATCGACGGAACACCTCGAACGGATCTTTAGGATGGTTCCAGAAGTGGTGTTTTGCTTCGACGGGGACGAGGCGGGTCGCAAGGCCGCCGAGCGCGCCTTGCTTAATACCCTGCCGACCATGGCGGATGGTCGCCAAGCAAGATTTCTCTTTCTTCCCAGCGGCGAAGATCCGGACACTATAGTGCGCAGTGCGGGCGCGTCCGCTTTTCTTGACCGTGCCCTCGCGGCCAAGCCGCTAGAAGACTATCTCTTCGAATGCCAGGCTAGCGGTCTAGACTTGGCAACCATGGAAGGTAGAGCGACGCTTTCGAAGCGCGCCCTACCTTTGCTACGCCAGCTCCCGGACGGTGTGTACAAAACACTCATGTTTCAATCGCTCGCGGACCGGGCGGGTATAGACCTTGAGAGCTTGAAGAAACTCGAGGTGCCCGATCCCCCGGCCGATACTGGCTATCAAGAACCACCGCCGGCCTACGATGAGGCCCCGCCTTTCCATGCATCAAGCTATGCGCCAAGCGACGAAGCTGCAGATCTGGTGGGAGAGACCGCGCCACGCCAGCGTGACCCCTTAGCTAAACCAATGACTGTGCACGCCACGCTGACCCAATCGGCCTTGGCTTTGCTGCTGCATAAGCCCTCGATATCGCAGTTGGTCGAAGCACACACTTTGCAGGATCTAGACAGCCAAGAGGGAAAACTACTGGCGGCGGTTCTAGAACTGCTACAAAAGCGTCCTGAATCCACTACTGGAATGCTGTTGGGACACTGGCATGGAACGACTGAAGGAACGCTCCTTGCGGAGCTGGCAGGCCAAGAGCGGTTGATACCCACCGAGGGGATCGAAGCTCAGTTTCAGGACATCATGCGCAAATTAGCTACCCTGCCACTTCGGCAACGAATCGTGGAGGAAATCAACAGTCTCAAAAGCCGTTCCTACGAGCAGCTCACAGGTGATGATCGGGCGCGCTTGCCGGAACTCATCCGAGCCTTGAGAGACCTCGATACCCGAAGTGGTCCCGCAAATAACTGAAATCACTTAATTTTTGCCCATTCGCTGCAATCTAGGTGAAACGAAATTAGCGTCCCTCGCCAATGTTTTGTCTGGGTTTGTGCTATACTGGGCGGCTATCTGAGGCAAATTCACCGACCTCCAGCCGAACAATTCGATCCCAAGCGGACGTGACCGTGGAAATAACCGTCGAAATGATCCCGGTCGACTATTCGAAAACGGTAAGCAAGTCGGTAAAAAAATCGATCCATGATGAATTGAGCGAGCAATCTGCTGGCTCCGGGAATCGATTGTCTTGGAGATTTGTTACGAGTGTTTTATCAGACGACTAGTCCAGAGTAAGGTCATCCATGAACGACGCAGTTACGCAACAATCGCGTTTGAAAGCGCTGATTGCCAAGGGAAAGGAGCAGGGCTACCTCACCTACGCGGAGGTTAACGACCACCTTCCCGACGATATCTCCGACCCAGATCAGGTCGAAGACATTATCCAAATGATCAACGACATGGGTATCCAGGTGTTCGAACAAGCACCGGATGCCGACGATATGATCCTAAGCGAAGGGGATTCCTCCGCTGATGATATCGCCGCAGCAGAAGCGGCCGCTGCACTGGCTGCGGTCGAAACAGAAGCCGGCCGCACAACGGATCCCGTTCGCATGTACATGCGCGAAATGGGCACCGTCGAGTTGCTCACGCGCGAAGGCGAGATTGTCATCGCCAAGCGCATTGAGGAAGGTATTCGAGAATTAATGGCCGCCTTAGCGTTCTTCCCGGGCGCCGTAGCGACCGTTCTCGAAGATTGGACAGCGGTCACCAAAGAAGAGAAAAAGTTAGCGGACATCCTTGTTGGCTACCTTGATCCGGCAGAACACGTTCCATCGGCACAGCAGATTGCGGAGCAGCAGGCTGCTAAGGGCGAAGATGACTCGGAAGAAGCCGCTGACACCGGTCCTGATCCGATAGAAGCGAAGAAGCGCTTCACCGCCCTTAAGCGCCAATTCAATAAGACAGAAAAAGTCATTGAAGATAAAGGCCGTCAGAGCGCAGCGGCAATCAAAGAGATGGAGAAGCTCGGTGAGCTGTTTAAGTTCTTCAAGTTCACGCCGCGCATTATCGACCCACGCATCGAAGAGGCACGTTTGGCGCTAGCCGGTGTGCGAGTGCAGGAACGTGAGATCATGACGATCGCCGTGCGCCGCTGCGGAATGCCGCGAAAGGAATTTATTAAGTCGTTTCAGGGCAGCGAGTCCAGCCTGAACTGGGTCTCACGGCATGCGCGAAAGAAAGAGTACGGCGCAAAGCTCACCGGTTACAAAGACGAAATCCAGCGAGCGCAACGACGTATTGTGCAGATCGAGGAATTCACCGGGCTTTCCGTCAGCGAGATCAAAGAGATCAACCGGCGCATGTCGATGGGTGAAGCCCGCGCGCGTCGTGCGAAAAAAGAAATGGTCGAGGCTAACTTGCGCCTGGTCATCTCGATCGCCAAAAAGTACACGAATCGTGGCCTGCAGTTCCTAGACCTCATTCAGGAAGGCAACATAGGACTGATGAAGGCCGTCGATAAGTTCGAGTATCGTCGCGGCTACAAGTTCTCGACCTATGCAACCTGGTGGATTCGCCAGGCGATCACCCGGTCCATCGCCGACCAAGCCCGAACGATCCGTATTCCGGTCCACATGATCGAGACGATCAACAAGCTCAACCGTATCTCGCGACAGATGTTGCAAGAGATGGGCCGAGAACCCACACCGGAAGAGCTTGGCGAACGAATGGAAATGCCTGAGGACAAGGTCCGCAAGGTACTCAAGATCGCTAAAGAGCCGATCTCAATGGAAACGCCGATCGGCGATGACGAAGACTCACATCTTGGGGACTTTATCGAAGATCAGACCATCAGCTCACCGATCGATTCGGCGACCGGTCAAGGACTGCAGGAAGCGACCAAGGACGTTCTCGCCGGCTTAACCGCCCGAGAGGCGAAAGTACTGCGGATGAGATTCGGTATCGATATGAATACGGATCATACGCTTGAAGAAGTTGGTAAGCAGTTTGATGTTACCCGTGAGCGGATTCGGCAGATTGAAGCGAAAGCGTTGAGAAAACTACGTCATCCGACCCGTTCGGATTACCTACGCAGTTTCTTAGACGAAAATAGTTAGCTGCAGCGCAGCATTGAAAAGCCGCCGATGGCGGCTTTTTTGTTGGTACCGCGCAAAAATACGCTCAAGAATTAGCTAATCTAAGGCAGAAGACAACAGCTGCGCGTCTGCGGACGTCGTCGTTTATAAGGAAGGATTGCGACAGCAGTTATTGGCTAAGCTGTTGGTCACAGTGTCGATTGCGCTTTTTTATGGCATCCGTTCGAAGCACCAAGAGGTATTACATGATGGCCGCACTTATTGTCGCCCTCGGGTTTTTGGCTCAGCTCCTCGCACCTGCGAGCTATGCCGAAGAAGCGGTGTACAACGCTCCCGCTGGCCGCTCCGGCCCAACCCCCTATTCCGAAGCGGTTGTCTATGACGACCTAATTTTTTTAGCAGGACACCTGGGGCGAGACCCAGAGACAGGTAAGCTTGCTTCCGGTGGTATTCAGCCGCAAACGCGTCAGGCCTTAGAGAACTTAAAAGCGTCTCTTGAGCGTGCCGGCGGTTCTATGGATCGCGTGTTGAAGTGCACCGTGTTCTTGGCAAGCTTTGATGAATGGGCGGCGATGAACGAAGTCTATGTCACCTTCTTTAAAAACAAACCCGCACGTACCGCCGTCGGGAATGCCGGCATGGGGCCGGAAACACGGGTAGAGATCGAATGCATCGCGGCCGCTCCAGACTGAGAGAGCCTGAGCAAGTTCAGTCCTTGTGATACACAAGCAGTTGTCGCTGCTACCGGGGCCCTTAAAAAGTAGCTTCGGTAACTGCGATTGCGGCACGTTTAAACAAACGACAGGAATGTTGAAATGCAACAATTAACCGGCTTGGACGCATCTTTTCTCTACCTAGAGACGCCCAATTCTC